>NZ_JBHYIO010000001.1:728136-747740 GCF_042740095.1 Nonomuraea sp. NPDC059023
TACGAGTGCCACGATTTCGGGTTTGGGTACGTGTGAGTCGCACACGTACACGATCAAGGCCTACAACAGTGTGGGCGAGTCGACGGGGCGTGACGCCTCCGGCACCACCACCGGCTGCACCGGCGGCGGCCCGCTGCCCAAGCACTTCCTCACCGGCTACTGGCACAACTTCGTCAACCCGGCCACCGAGCTGCGGCTGTCGGCGGTGCCCAACGAGTACGACCTCGTCGCGATCGCCTTCGCCGAGGCCACCAGCACCCCCGGCCAGGTGACGTTCACGCTCGACCCGGGCCTCTCCAGCGCGCTCGGCGGCTACACCGACGCCCAGTTCCGCGCCGACGTGCAGGCCCTGCACCAGCGCGGCAAGAAGATCATCCTGAGCGTCGGCGGTGAGCTGGGACGCGTCCAGGTGGCCAGCTCCGCCGCGGCGACCCAGTTCGCCAACAGCGTCTGGGGCATCATGCAGAGCTACGGCTTCGACGGCGTGGACATCGACCTGGAGAACGGGCTCAACGCCACCTACATGGGCCAGGCGCTCAGGGAACTGCGCGCCAAGGCCGGCTCGAACCTCATCATCACGATGGCCCCGCAGACCATCGACATGCAGTCGACCGGGATGGAGTACTTCAAGCTCGCCCTGAACATCAAGGACATCCTCACGGTCGTCCACATGCAGTACTACAACTCCGGCAGCATGCTCGGCTGCGACCAGGCCCAGGCCTACTCGCAGGGGACGGTCAACTTCATGACCGCGCTCGCCTGCATCCAGCTCCAGAACGGCCTGCGCGCCGACCAGGTGGCACTCGGCCTGCCGGCCGGACCGGGCGCCGCGGGCGGCGGAGTCGTCAACCCGAGCCTGGTCAACCAGGCACTCGACTGCCTGTCCAAGCGCACCAACTGCGGCAGCTTCGTGCCCCCGCAGGCGTGGCCGGACATCAGGGGCGCGATGACCTGGTCCATCAACTGGGACGCCAGCAACAACTGGAACTTCTCCAAGACCGTCAAGCCGCACCTTCAGGGAATGCCATGAGACGCCTACTCGTCGCGCTGATCTCCGCGGCCGCCCTGCTGTTCGGGGGCCTGGCCGCGGCGACGACCGCGACCGCCGGCTCAGTCCGCACGATCGCGTTCTTCGCCGAATGGGCGCCCTACACCCAGTACGCCGTGGGCGCCGTCGTCACCTACCAGGGCACCTCCTACACCGCCATCCAGGGCCACACCTCGCTGCCCGGCTGGGAGCCGCCGCGCGTGCCCGCGCTGTGGAAGGCCGGCGGCAGCACCCCGCAGCCGGGCGTGCCCGGCCAGCCCGGCGCCATCAGCACCTCGGTCACCAACAACTCCATCTCGCTCAGCTGGGGCGCCTCCTCCGGTACGGTCACCGGCTACCGCGTCTACGAGGGCTCGACCCTGAAGACGACGGTCACCGGCACCAGCGCCACCATCTCCGGCCTGGGCACGTGCGAGTCGCACAGCTACACGGTCAAGGCCTACAACAACGTGGGCGAGTCCACCGGCCGTGACGCCGCCGCCACCACCTCCGGCTGCACCAACCCGGACCCGCCGGGCAAGATGGCCGGCGCGCCGTACCTCTACATGGGGTGGGGCAACCCGCCCGCGCCCGCGACCGTCATGAGCGCGACCGGGGTGAAGTCCTTCACCATGGCCTTCATCCTGGCCAGCGGCGGCTGCAACCCGGCGTGGGACGGCAACCGGCCGCTGACCGGCGGCGCCGACGCCCAGGCGATCTCGGCCATCAAGAACGCCGGCGGCAACGTGCAGATCTCCTTCGGCGGCTGGTCGGGCAACAAGCTCGGCCCCAACTGCTCCACGCCGCAGGCCTTCGCCGGCGCCGTACAGCAGGTCATCAACGCCGTCGGACCGGCCGTCGTGGACTTCGACATCGAGAACACCGACGAGTTCGAGAACTACACGGTGCAGGACCGCATCCTGAACGCCCTCAAGATCGTCAAGCAGAACAACCCGAGCGTGAAGATCGTGGTGACCTTCGGCACCACCAGGACCGGCCCGAACTCCCACGGCGTCCGCCTGATCAACCAGGCCAAGGCGCTCAGCGTGCCGATCGACAACTTCACGATCATGCCGTTCGACTTCGGCGGCTCCAACATGTACCAGGACACAGTCAACGCCTCCGAGGGCCTGAAGACCGCGCTGAAGAACGCCTACGGCTACACCGACGCGCAGGCCTACGCCCGCATGGGCATCTCCGGCATGAACGGCCTGTCCGACCAGCAGGAGCTCACCTCACCCGCCACCTGGACGCAGATCCGCGACTGGGCCAAGTCCAAGGGCCTGACCAGGCTGGCGTACTGGGCGGTCAACCGCGACCGGCCGTGCCCTGGCGGCGGCGTGCGCTCCGACTGCAGCGGCATCGCCCAGGCCGACTGGGAGTTCACCCGCATCACGGCGGGGTTCTAGGCCATGCGCCTTCGTCATATCGCGGCGGCCGCCGTGCTGGCCCTCGGCCTCACGGCGGTCTCCGCCCCGCCCGCTCTCGCCGCCAACATCCTGAGCAACCCGGGCTTCGAGAGCGACCTCGCGAGCTGGACCTGCACCGCCGCGTCCGGAGCCCAGGCGGTCACCACCCCGGTCCACTCGGGGTCCAAGGCGCTGCAGGCCACCCCGGCCGGCAGCGACACCGGACGCTGCCAGCAGGTGATCAGCGTCAAGCCCTCGTCCTCCTACACCCTGTCCGCCTGGGTGCGCGGCGGCTACGTCTTCCTCGGCGCCCTGGGCACCGGCACCACCGACGTCAGCACCTGGACGTCCTCGCCCTCGGCCTACCGCCAGCTGAGCACGACCTTCACCACCGGCGCGAGCACGACCAGCGTGACCGTCTACGTCAACAGCTGGTACGGCCAGGGCGCCTACCAGGCCGACGACGTGGTGCTCGACGGGCCGCCCGGCACCCCGCCGCCCGACGACACCACGCCGCCGACCGTCCCCGGCAACCTCGCCGTGGGCGGCGCCACCCAGAGCTCGCTGTCGGTGAGCTGGTCGGCCTCCACCGACAACTCCGGCACCATCGCCCGCTACGAGCTCTCCCGCGACGGCGCCGCCCCCACCTCCGTCACGGGCACCTCGACCACGGTGGGCGGCCTGACCGCGAAGACCACCTACCGCTTCAAGGTCCGCGCCTGCGACGGCTCGGGCAACTGCTCCGCCTACACCTCCGAGGTCCCCGGCACCACGACCGAGGGCGGCGGACCCGGCGGCCAGCTGCCCAAGCGGGTCATGGTCGGCTACCTGCACGCCTCCTTCGCCAACGGCTCCGGCTACATCCGGATGGCCGACGTCCCGAACGAGTGGGACGTCATCAACCTCGCCTTCGGCGAGCCGACCTCGGTGACCTCGGGCGACATCCGCTTCCGGCTCTGCCCGGCGGCCGAGTGCCCGAACGTCGAGCCGGAGGCGGACTTCATCGCCGCCATCCGGGCCAAGCAGGCCGCGGGCAAGAAGGTCCTCATCTCCATCGGCGGTCAGAACGGCCAGGTCCAGCTCACCAGCGCGGGCGCGCGTGACACGTTCGTCTCGTCGGTGAGCGCGATCATCGACCGCTACGGCCTGGACGGCCTCGACATCGACTTCGAAGGCCACTCCCTCTATCTCAACTCCGGGGACACCAACCTGAGCAACCCGACCACCCCGGTGATCGTCAACCTGATCTCCGCCCTCAGAACCCTCAAGGCGAAGTACGGCTCCCGCTTCGTGCTGACCATGGCGCCGGAGACCTTCTTCGTCCAGCTCGGCTACCAGTTCTACGGACCGGGCCCGAGCGGGTCCGCCGACCGGCGCGCCGCGTCCTACCTGCCGGTGATCCACGCGATGCGCGACGACCTGACGCTCCTGCACGTCCAGGACTACAACTCCGGGCCGATCATGGGCCTGGACAACCAGTACCACACGATGGGCACCCACGACTTCCACGTCGCGATGACCGACATGCTGCTCGCGGGCTTCCCCATCATGGGCAACACCGCCAACGTCTTCCCCGCGCTCCGCCAGGACCAGGTCGCCATCGGCCTGCCGGCGGCGCCGTGGGCGGGCAACGGCTTCACCACGGTGGCCGAGGTCCAGAAGGCCTTCGACTGCCTGGCCAAGGGCACGAACTGCGGGCCGTACCGGCCGCGTGGGGTCTATCCGAACCTGCGGGGGCTCATGACCTGGTCGATCAACTGGGACAAGTACAACTCCTTCGAGTTCTCCCGCAACCACCGGGCGTACCTCAACGCGCTCGGCTGAGACCCGGGAGGAGCGGGGCTGAGGCTCCTCGGGAGAGGTTTCCGGGTTACCTCCCCCGAGGCGCCTCACCTCGCTCCTCCCGCCTACCCCTTTAGGCGCTCTGTGTAGTCTTATCGGGACTTATCGTGAGCATCGGGGGGCATGATGAGGCGAGTTCTGACGCTCGCCGCGATCCTGGCGATCGTGGCGGGCTGCGCTTCGCCCGAGCCCGACCCGCTCGAACCCCAGCAGTGGGGCCTGCCGGCGATCAAGCTGCCCCAGGCCTGGACGCAGGAACAGGGCGACGGCGTGGTGATCGCGATCGTGGACACCGGGGTGGACACCGACCACCCCGACCTCAAGGACAAGATCGTCGATGGCTACGACTTCGTCGACGGCGACCAGGATCCCAAGGACCGCAACGGCCACGGCACCCACGTGGCCGGCATCGCCGCCGCCGTCACCCGCAACGGCATCGGCATCGCCGGCGCGGCCCCCGGCGCCATGATCATGCCGGTACGCGTCCTCGGCACCGTCGGATCGGGCGACCGGGCCACGATCGTCAAGGGCATCGTCTGGGCCGCCGACAACGGCGCCAAGGTGATCAACCTCAGCCTGGGCGAGACCGGCCTGCTGTCGCGGCTGCTCAAGGGCGGCACGCTCAACCCGGCCATCCTGCACGCCTACAGCAGGGGCGCGGTCGTCGTGGCCGCGGCGGGGAACGAGGGCACCGTCAAGCAGCCGTACAAGACGGCCACGCAGGTCCTGGTCGTCGGCGCCAGCGACCAGCAGGGCAAGCCCGCTGACTTCTCCAACTTCGGCGCGGAGGACGCCGTCACCGCCCCCGGCGTGCGCATCCTGTCCACGCTGCCGACCTACCCGACCCCGGAGACCCGCACGAACACCAGCGGGTACGGCCTGCTCGACGGCACCTCGATGGCGGCGCCGTACGTGGCGGGGTTGGCGGCGCTTCTGATCGGGCAGGGGAAGACCCCCGACCAGACCATGAGGGCCATCCGCCAGACCGCGCAGAACCCGACCAAGGACCTGCGCCTCGGCCTGGGCGTCGTCGACGCGCGGGCGGCGCTGGGCGGGTGAACGAGCTGAGAGTTTCCTGTGAATTTCCCGGCCGGAACAGCGCCTGGGCCGGGCGTCACCGCAGGTAAAAGGAGTGCACAAATGGTGTTGGTAAGCATACTTATCGAGTGTCATGTCTGACCGCGCATTCGACGACCCCGGTGGCAGCACCCTCCCGGGTACGGCAGGCTAGAGGCCGCCATGGAATACGCAGTCCTCACGGGGATAGTCCTCGTCGCCGGTGTCGTGCTCGCCCTTCTCGCCCAATGGCGTGACTGGAGACCATCCCTCGTCGTCGCGATCCTCGTGGGCGTGGCCGTACGGACGCTGCTGCTGTTCACCGCGGCCGACGACGCCTGGCAGCCGGTCGACTTCATGGAGAGCTTCAAGCCCGCGGGCGTGGCCATCCTGAACGGCCAGGACCCGGTCCTGGCCAGCGAGGGCGGCTGGCACTTCCTGCCGACGATCCCGTACGTCTACGGCTTCCTGCTCTGGCTGGGCATCCCGTGGGAGTTCGCCGGGCGCCTGGTCACGGTCGTGGCCGACATCGCGCTGATCCCGCTGGTGGCCAAGCTGTCCGGCGGCCCCAAGGCCAACCTGCGCGCGCTGCAGTACGCGCTCAACCCGCTGGCCCTGCTGGTCGCGGCCATCCACGGCCAGGTCGAGCCGGTCGCGCTGGCCTTCGGCGTGGCCGCGTTCGTGGTGGCCAGGGGGCCTGGCTCGCCGTACCGGGCGGGCGTCACGACCGAGGTGAGGGTGCGCCTGCGCCGCGGCGTGGCCGCCTACGGCTGGCGCAACGCGCTGGCCAGGGTGATCCGCCCCGGCGGCCTGCTGCACCGCTCGCTCATGCCGACCGGCGACGACCGCCACGACCTGCGGCGCGGCATGTTCGCCGGAGTGCTCATGGGCCTGGCGCTGTGCTCGAAGAGCTGGCCGATCTGGCTGATCCCGGGCATGCTGCTGCTCCTGCCCAACCTGCGGGCCAGGATCGTCTCGCTGTTCTTCACCGGCCTGGTGCCGGTGCTCTTCCTGCTCTCGCTGCCGTTCGTGGTGAACACCTCGCTCGGCCAGATCCGGGAAGCGATGTCCGTCATGGGGGACATCCGGCCGATCGTCGGCGACTGGGGCTGGGCCGCGCAGTTCAGCGACGGCAACTGGGAGCTGCGTCCCGACCTCGTCGTTCCCGGCACCTACCTGATCTACGCCACCATGGTCGCCTGCGTCCTGCTGTGGCGGCGGGCCGACCCGATCGACATGACCATCGCGATGCTGATCGCCTTCATGGTGGTCACGCCCCGGCTCGGCGCGCAGTACCTCATGTGGTTCATGCCGTTCCTGGTCGCCAGGCCCACCCGCTTCGCCTGGCCGGCGATCATCGGCTGCTCGGCCTGGGCCGCCTACGGCTACCTCTACATGACGCAGTTCGACGAGAACACCTGGTGGGCGCTGCACTCGGAGTGGGCGCTCGCCTCCATCGTGCTGCTGCCGATCCTGGTCATGGCGATGCCCTGGAACCGCCGTCATCCGACGGTCCCAGAGCTCGCCACCCCCGTGTCCGCACCCGCCGAGCGGCGGATGAAGTCAGCGGTGTAGCTCCCGGTAGACAGTGATCCACTGGTCGGGGTGGACGTAACCCACCACCGCGTCGCGCTCGACGCCCGCCCGCGTCAGGGCGGCGTCGACGCCCTGATAGCGGGTCTTCAGCGAGGCGCGCAGCGAGCCGCCCACCCCGGTGAACCCGAGCTCGACCATTTCATGCCAGGCCGCGGCATCCTCCACCAGCGGCTCAGGGCGCCGCTCGATGCGCAGGATGCCGGAGTCGACCGCGGGTATCGGCCGGAAGCTCTCCCGGCCGACCCGGCCGAGCAGCTCCCAGTGGAACCACGGCCAGCTCTCCACGGTGACCAGGCTCCACCTGCCGTAGTCGCCCGAGCGCTTGCGGGCGTACTCCAGCTGGGTGAGCAGGGTCGCCGAGGTCATCGTGCGCGCCCGCAGGCACCAGTCGACGATCTTCGATGTGATCGAGTACGGGATGTTGCCGACCACCGCGAACGGCTCCTTCGGCGGCCTGGCCTTGGTGAAGTCGCCCTTGACGATCGTCAGCCCGGTCCTGGCCCTGAGCTTGGCGGCCAGCAGCGGGTCGATCTCGTAGCCGACGACCTCCACGCCCTCCTGGCCCGCCAGGGCGCTGGTCAGCGCGCCCTCACCGGCGCCGGGTTCGAGAACGAGGCCGTGCGGCCGCGCGGCCTTCACGATCAGGTCGACGGCATGCCGATCGACCAGGAAGTTCTGCGAGAGCTCGCGCCGCGCCCTGTCTCTGGGCGTGCGACCGCCGCCGCCGGAGTTCCTGGCCTTCTTCTGAGTGTGGGAAAAGTTACCGTGTGCGAAGTTCTGCGCCACAGCTGCAGCCCTTTCGGGTCCTCGAGACGAATGGGATCTCGAAGGGCCCTGGGCGCGCTATTACGGACGCGCTGAGAAGTCGAGCAGTCCGCTAGCGAGCCAGAGCCCGGCTGCCGCGGATGCGGATGGTGTAGAAGCTGTAGAAGCCTGTGCAACACATGCCGACGACCCTACGAGGGCGGCGTGAACGCTCGCAACGCATTAAACGGGGTGCGCGGCCCCTGCCGGTTTCGCCACTCTTGTGGGCATGCAGGCAAACGTCACGGTCACCCCGGCACAGCTCCCCGAGCTGCTGCTGCACGTCGCCGTGGTGCGCCCCGTCTTTCTCTGGGGCGCACCGGGAATCGGCAAGAGCTCGCTCGTCCGCGAGTTCGCCGGCTCCCTGGGCCTGGAGTGTGTGACGTTGCTCGGCACCCAGCTCGCCCCCGAGGACCTCATCGGCGTCCCCGAACTCGTCGGCGGGCGCAGCCGCTTCGCGCCGCCGGAGTCGATCGCCAGGGACGAGCCCTACTGCCTGTTCCTCGACGAGCTCAACGCCTCCTCGCCCGAGGTGCAGAAGGCCTTCTACTCGCTGATCCTCGATCGCAGGATCGGCGCCTACGAGCTGCCCGCCGGCTCGGTCGTGATCGGCGCCGGCAACCGCGCCACCGACAACGCCCTGGCCAGGCCCATGGCCTCGGCGCTGATCAACCGGCTGGTCCACGTACACCTGCGCGCCAGCGCCGACGACTGGCTCAAGTGGGCGGCCGGAAGCGGCATCCACCCCTGGATCGTCGACTACCTCGTCCAGCGGCCCGACCACCTGTGGAGCGCGCCGCCGAAGACCGAGGAGGCCTTCTCCTCGCCGCGCGCCTGGCACATGCTCTCCGACGTCATCACCTCCTACGGCGACGACATCGAGGACGAGATCCTCGCCATGCTCGCCTTCGGCACCCTCACCGCCACCCACGCCTCGGCCTTCCGCGCCTACGTCAAGACCGTCCGCCACGCCTACGACCTCGACGCCGTCCTCAAGGGCGAGGCGCCCTGGCCGCGCCGGCCGGAGGAACGCGACCTGCTCTACTTCCTGTCCGAGACCTTCCGCGCCCGCCTGATCAAGGAACTGCCCGCCGACAAGCGCGGCGCCTCCAGCCGGGGCCGCGACCTGGCCTTCCGGGCCAAGACGCTGCTGGTCGAGCTGGCCGAGATCTCGCTGGAGTGCGCGCAGTTGGTCATCGCCAACGAGGCCGACGGCGCGCCCGCCCTGCCGACGTGGTTCCTCGTCGAGGTCGGCCGCGATCTGCCCCGGCTCTCCGCGGCGCGCTCATGAGGAAGAAGCAGAAACTCGACCCCTGGCGGCTGAAGGTGCACCAGGGCTGGAGCATGGTCACCGGGCACCCGCTGTTCGAGGTCTACCGCGCCACCCTTAACCCGGCCGACGACGGCGACCTGTCCAAGGAGACCTGGGCGACCGTTTCCGTCGAAGGCGACGTCCACCACCACCCGCACCGCAAGGCGGAGCCGGAGGAATGGGCGTGGATCTTCGCCCACCTCCTGCTCCACCTCGGCTTCGGCCACGCCGACCCGCGCAACTGCGCGCCCGCCGACATCGGCGCCGAGGTCGTGGCCTCCTGGCAGCGGTCCAACCTGCCCGACGTCGCCTACCAGGCCGCCTGCTGCGCGCACGTCGAACGTTTCCTGCGCACGCTGAAGCTGGGCCGCTGCCCCACGCCGCTGCCCGCCGAACTGCCGGCCGAGCCCGAGGTCACGCTCTCCGAGCGCTGGCGCAGGATCGGGCTGCCCCCTGAGTACGAGCCGCTCGGCCAGGCCGACTTCCTCATCGGCGACGAGGACCTCGCCAAGCACCTCGACCACGAACGCTCCTTCGCCATCGGCGTGGCCAGGACCGCCACCTCGGCCCTGGAGAAGGCCGGGACCCCGCGCACGACCGGGGACCAGCGCCCCGACGGCCCGTGGGACGTCGCGCTGCGCTGGTTCGTCTCCTCCTACCCGCTGCTCGGCGCGCTGGCCGCCGGGATGACCATCGTCGCCGACGCCGACCTGGCCCGCGGCTGGGACATCTCGGTCGCCGCGGTCAGCGCCGAGGCCGCGGAGATCTACGTCAACCCGCTGGCCGGCCTGTCCGTCGAGGAGTGGCGGTTCGTGCTGGCCCACGAGATGCTCCACGCCGCGCTGCGGCACGGGGAGCGGACGGGCGGGCGGGAGCCGTACGTCTGGAACATCGCCTGCGACTACGTGATCAACGGCTGGCTCGTCGAGATGGGCGTGGGGGAGATGCCGGAAGGGCTCCTGCACGACCCGTCGCTCGCGGGCCAGTCGGCCGAGGCGGTCTACGACCGGATCGTCACCGACCTGCGGCGGCTGCGCAAGCTGGCGACACTGCGCGGCCGCGGGCTCGGCGACGTGCTCGACCGCCCGCTGTGCGGCGCCAAGGGCTACGTGGATCTCGACGAGTACTACCGCAACGCGCTGGCCCAAGGCCTGGTCTACCACCAGACCAGCGGGCGCGGCTTCGTCCCCGCCGGGCTGGAGCAGGAGATCCGCGCGCTCGACCAGCCGCCGCTGCCGTGGGACGCGCGGCTGGCACGCTGGTTCGACGAGCACGTGCCGGCGGTGGACAAGCGCCGCTCGTACGCGCGCGCCTCCCGCCGCCAGTCCGCGACGCCCGACATCCCCCGCCCCGGCTGGGTACGTCCCGAGGAACTGGTCCGGCAGGCGACGTTCGGCGTCGTCCTGGACACCTCAGGCTCGATGGACGTGAAGATGCTCGGCAAGGCCCTGGGCGCGATCGCCTCCTACGCCATCGCCAGGGACGTGCCCCGCGCCCGCGTGGTCTTCTGCGACGCCGCCGCCTACGACGCGGGCTACCTGCCCGTGGAGGACATCGCCCAGCGGGTACGCGTACGCGGCCGGGGCGGCACGATCCTGCAACCCGGCGTGAACCTCCTGGAACGGGCGCCCGACTTCCCGCAGGACGGGCCGATCCTGCTCATCACCGACGGCCAGTGCGACGTGCTGCGGATCCGGCGCGAGCACGCGTTCCTGATCCCGCAGGGCGGGCACCTGCCCTTCCGCGCGCGGGGCCCGGTCTTCACCATGAAGTGATGCGCCCGCTGCTACTCCTCTGCCTCCTGCTGACCGCCTGTGCGGCCTTTGATGCTGCTTTGAGGTAGCCGAGGTAATGCTTGGCGCATGGACAGACCGGCCAAGGTGCTCGTGGTGGACGACGAGCCGAACATCCGCGCCTTGCTCTCGCAGACACTCCGGCTGGTCTCCTTCGAGGTCAGGACCGCCGAGAGCGGTGCGGAGGCGATCAGCGCCGCCCGCGACTTCGAGCCGGACATCGTGGTGCTCGACGTCATGCTGGGTGACTTCGACGGCTTCGAGGTCGCGCGGCGGCTCGGCGAGCGCATCCCGGTGCTGTTCCTGACCGCCCGCGACACCGTCGAGGACCGGGTGCAGGGCCTCACGCTGGGCGCCGACGACTACGTGGCCAAGCCGTTCAGCCTGGAGGAGGTCGTGCTGCGCATCCGCGCCATCCTGCGGCGCAGCCGCGGCGGCGGCCCGCCCGCCGAACTGCTCAGCTATGCCGACCTGGAGCTGGACACCGCCGCCCACGAGGTACGCCGCGCCGGAGCCCGCGTCGAGCTGTCGCCCACCGAGTTCAACCTGCTGGAGTACCTGCTGGCCAACGCCGGACGGGTGGTCAGCAAGGCCCAGATCCTCGACAGCGTCTGGCGCTACGACTTCGACGGCGACTCCAGCATCGTCGAGTCCTACGTCTACTACCTGCGCAAGAAGATCCCCGGCCTGATCCAGACCGTCCGCGGCGTCGGCTACACGCTCAGGAGCCCGCGATGAAGCGCTGGACGTTGCGCACCCGGCTGGTCGTCTCGATCCTGGCACTGACCACGCTCGCCCTCGTCCTCGCCAACGTCGTCGGCATCGCGCTGCTCCAGGGCATGCTCGTCCGCCGCGTGGACGAGCAGCTCGTCGCGGCCTCCACGACCATCGGGACCCGCATCCAGCAACCGCCGCCGATCAGGCCGCCGGCCCGCTACACGGCCGTGGACGTGAGCCTGGAACGGCTGCTCACCAAACGGGTGGCCCAGGTCTCCCGCATCATGATCTACACCAGGTCCGGCACGCTGAAGACCACCCTGCCCGCCACGAAGGACCCGGGCCCCGAGATCGACCGGCTCCGCTACGACGGCCCCTACACCGTGCCCGGCAGCGAGGGCGCCGGCTGGCGGGTGGTGGCGACCGCCGTCCCCATGGGCGACACGGTCGTCATCGGCACCTCCCTGGCCGACGTGGAGCAGACCCGCACCTCTCTCATCGCCATCGCCGTCGCCGTCAGCGCCGCCGTGCTGGTCCTGCTGGGCATGGCCGCGGATGTCCTGGTACGCCTCGGCCTGCGCCCCCTGACCCGCATGGAGAACACCGCTGCCCACATCTCCGGCGGCGACTTCGCCCGCCGCGTCCCCGACCCCGACCCGCACACCGAGCCGGGCCGCCTCGGCCTGGCCATGAACGTCATGCTCGACCGCGTCACCCACGAAATGGCCGCCAGAACCGCCTCCGAGGCCCGCATGCGCCGCTTCCTCGCCGACGCCTCCCACGAGCTGCGCACCCCCCTCACCTCGGTACGCGGCTTCGCCGAACTGCACCGGCGCGGCGGCGGCGACGCCGACGAGACCATGCGCCGCATCGAGGACGAGGCCACCAGGATGGGCGTGCTCGTCAACGACCTGCTCACGCTGGCCCAGCTCGACGAGGAACGCGCGCTCGAACGCGGCCGGGTCGACCTGCTGGAGGTCGCCGCCGACACCATCAGGGACGCCCGCGCCAGGGTGCCCGACCGGCAGGTCAGGCTGGCCGGGCTCGGCGACACGCTCGCCCCGGTCTCGCTGGCCGGAGACGAGGCCCGGCTGCGGCAGGTGGCCGCCAACCTCGTCGGCAACGCGCTGGCCCACACCCCGGCCGACGCCTCGGTGACGGTCCGCGTCGGGCGCGCCGACGGCATGGCCGTGCTGGAGGTGGCCGACACCGGGCCGGGGATCGACGAGCGGCACGTGCCGTACCTCTTCGACCGGCTCTACCGGGTCGGGCAGGGACGCTCGCGCGCGGACGGCGGCGCGGGACTGGGGCTGGCGATCGTCGCGGCCATCGTGCACGCGCACGGCGGCAGGGTCACGCTCGACACCGGCCCCGGCGAGGGCGCCAGGTTCCGCGTATTCCTACCTGCCTCCGAGGCGGCTCCCAGCCCGCTCTGATCCGAGCTGGCCACAGTCGGGCCATGACGCGAATCCTCATCGCCATCGGCGCCCTTGCCGTGATATCGGGCTGCGGCTCGCAACCGACCTCGGCGGGAGTGGCCTCGGTCGCTTCCGCGAAGCCCAGCGCGTCCGCGAGCGCCTCGGCCACAACGACCGCCGACCCGCAGGAACAGGCCAGGAAGTTCGCCCAGTGCATGCGGGACAACGGCATCGACATGCCCGACCCCGACCCCAACGCCAAGATGGGCGGCCTGAAGATCGACATCAAGGACGTCAACAAGGAGGCCTTCAAGAAGGCCTCCGAGGCGTGCAAGCAGTACCGGCCCTTCCGCGACCGCGCCGACCTCAGCCCCGAGGACCTGGAACGGCTGCGCGGCTACGCCGCCTGCATGCGCGAGAACGGCGTCGACATGCCCGACCCCGACCCCAACGGCGGCTTCGGCGGCAAACGCCCCGCGCTCAACGCCGACGACCCCGCGTTCAAGAAGGCGGTCGAGGCCTGCCGCGCCAAGTTCCCGCAGCTCGGGGTCCGCAAGTGAGGGCCCTGCGCGCCGTCGCCTGGACGGGTGGCGCGGCCCTGCTGGCCGCCGCGGTGGCCGCCGCCGCGATCGGCTTCGGCGGCGACGGATCCGGTACGGCCATAGCCGCCCGCACCGCCCCCGCCACCGCCAAGGTCACCCGCACGACGCTGACCGAGACCAAGACCGTCGACGGATCACTCGGCTACGGCTCCACCGCCGACATCAGCGCACGCGGCCAGGGCACCATCACCTGGCTGCCCAAGGAGGGCGACACCATCACCCGCGGCAAGGCCGTCTACAGCGTGGACGCCGACCGGGTCCCGCTCCTGTACGGCTCGATGCCGCTCTACCGCACCCTCCAGGACGGCGTCGAGGGCATGGACGTCGAGCTGCTGGAGCGCAACCTCGCCAAACTCGGCTACGACGGCTTCGACGTGGACGGCGAGTACACCTGGGCCACCCGCGAGGCCGTCGAGGACTGGCAGGACGACATCGGCGTCCCCGTCACCGGCACGGTCGAGCCCGAGGACGTCGTCGTGGCAGACGGCCCGCTGCGCGTCGACAAGCTCAAGACCGCGCCCGGCGCCGCGGCCGGCGGCCCCGTCCTGACCTCCACGGGCACCACCCGCGAGGTGCTGGTCGACCTCGACGTGGCCGACCGCCACCTGCTCAAGAAGGGCATGAAGGCCACCGTCGAGCTGCCCGACGGCACCGAGGCGCGGGGCAAGATCTCCAGCATCGGCAAGACCGCCACCACGACCGGCGAGGGCCAGGAGGCCGCCACGACCGTCGAGGTCACGGTCGCGGTGAGCGGGGTCAAGGGGTTCGACACCGGGCCGGTGAAGGTCACCGTCGTGTCCGGTCAGCGCGAGGACGTGCTGGCCGTACCGGTGGGGGCGCTGTTCGCCCTCGCCGAGGGCGGCTACGGCGTGCAGGTCGTCGAGGGCGCCTCGACCCGATACGCGGCGGTGGAAGCCGGCCTGTTCGCCGACGGCAAGGTCGAGGTCACCGGCGTGGACGAGGGAACCACCGTGGCGGTGCCCAAGTGATCGCCGAGCTGCACGAGGTCAGCAAGGACTACGGCGAGGTCCAGGCGCTGCGCGGCGTCACCCTGGGCATCGGCGCGGGAGAACTGCTCGGCATCGTCGGCCCCTCCGGCTCCGGCAAGTCGACCATGCTCAACATGATCGGCACCCTCGACCGGCCCTCCGGCGGCACCGTGCGCATCGCCGGGCACGACGTCTCGCAGCTCAACGACCGGGCGCTGTCCGCGCTGCGCGCCCAGACGATCGGCTTCGTCTTCCAGCAGTTCCACCTGGCCGCGGGGGTGCCCGCCCTCGACAACGTCGCCGACGGGCTGCTCTACTCCGGCCCCGCCCTGCGCGAGCGGCGGCGGCGCGCAGGGGACGCGCTGGAGCGGGTCGGGCTCGGGCACCGGCTCGGCCACCGCCCCCACCAGCTGTCCGGCGGGGAGAAGCAGCGGGTGGCGATCGCCCGCGCGGTCGTCGGCGGCCCGTCGCTGCTGCTGGCCGACGAGCCCACCGGCAACCTCGACTCCCGCTCCGGCGCCGGCGTCATGGACCTGCTGCGCGAGCTCAACGACGCCGGGACCACCGTCGTGATCATCACCCACGACCGCGACATCGCCGCCTCCCTGCCCCGGCAGGTCGAGATGCTCGACGGCAAGGTGATCGCATGACCGCCCTCGTCCCGGCCAGGATGCACGCCCGCGACGTCGTACGGGTCGGCGGCGCCGGGCTGCGCGCCCGGCCGCTGCGCGTCTTCCTGTCGGCGCTCGGCATCGCCATCGGCATCGCCGCCATGCTCGGCGTCGTCGGCATCTCCGCCTCCAGCCAGGAGGACCTCAACCGGCAACTGGCCGCGCTCGGGACCAACCTGCTCAAGGTCTCGCCCGGCCAGACCATGTTCGGCGACAGCTCCCACCTGCCCACCGAGGCCGAAGGCATGATCGGGCAGATCCCCCCGGTCACCTCCGTCACCGCCACCGGCACCACGACCGCCCACGTCTACCGCAACGAGCGCATCCCCGAAGGACAGACCGGCAGCGTCTCGGTCACCGCCGCCAGGCTCGACCTCATCGGCGACGTCGGCGCCCAGGTGGTCAGCGGCGCGTGGCTGAACGAGGCCACCCAGCGCTACCCGGCCACCGTGCTCGGCGCCAAGGCCGCCGACCGGCTCGGCGTCGTCGAAGCCGGGCCCGACCAGCGCGTATGGCTCGGCGGGCAGTGGTTCACCGTGGTCGGCGTACTCGGCCCGGCGCCGCTCGCCCCCGAGGTGGACACCGCCGCCCTCGTCGGCTGGCCGGTCGCCGAGGAACGGCTCGGCTTCGACGGCTACCCCACGACCGTCTACGCCCGCTCGCACGAACAGTCGGTCACCGCCGTACGCGACGTGCTCGCCGCCACCGCCAACCCCGCCCACCCCGACGAGGTCGAGGTCTCCAGGCCCTCGGACGTGCTGGCCGCCAAGCAGGCCACCGACGCCACCCTGAACGCGCTGCTGCTCGGGCTCGGCGGCGTCGCCCTCCTCGTCGGCGGCGTCGGCGTGGCCAACACCATGGTCATCTCGGTGCTCGAACGCCGGGCCGAGATCGGGCTGCGCCGCTCGCTCGGCGCCACCCGGGGGAAGATCAGACTGCAGTTCCTCGCCGAGTCGCTGCTGCTGTCGGCCATCGGCGGCGTCGGCGGCGTGGTGCTCGGCATCGGCGTGACCTCGCTGTACGCGACCTTCCAGGGCTGGCCGTCGATCGTGCCCGTCTGGGCGATGGCCGGCGGGATCGTGGCCACGCTGGTCATCGGCGGGCTGGCCGGGTTCTACCCCGCCGTGCGCGCCGCGCGCATGTCGCCGACGGAGGCGCTAGCCACGACCTGACGACTCCCACTCGACCACGCCCTTCCTGACCACCGGACGCCGGCCGCGCAGGGCCCGGCCCGTCTCCAGCGCACCGGCCAGGTCCTTGAGCTGACCCGGTCGCCGACCTGGAAGATCACGCAGATGGTCCTGTCCGATTCCTTCAAGAATCCATGGCGACGGCCCCGATAACGTGAGCGGCATGGACATCGTGCGCAGCGCCGCGACATACATACAGCTCAACGCCCGGCTCCTCGACCGCTACCGGTTCGAGGCGCTGTTCGCCGACGGCGACCGGCGACGGGTTCTGGACGTCCTGCGCGCCTACCAGAACCACGACGGCGGCTTCGGCAACGCACTCGAACCCGACCTGCGCGGCCCCGGCAGCCAGCCGGAGCCCGTAGAGGTCGCCTTCCACATCCTCGACGAGCTCGACGCCTTCGACGACTCCATGGTCAACGGCGCCTGCGCGTACCTGGGCGGCGTGTGCACCCCGGACGGCGGCCTGCCGTTCGTGCTGCCCAGCGTGCGTGACACGCCCAGGGCCCCCTGGTGGCAGACCGACGACGACCCGCCCGGGAACCTCGTGCCCACCGCGTCCATCGCCGGGCTCCTGCACAAGCACGGCGTGCGGCACCCGTGGCTGGCGCGGGCCACCGACTTCTGCTGGTCCGCCATCGCCGCCATCAAGGACCAGACCACCCCGTACGAGGCGCGGGCCGTGGTGCTCTTCCTCGAACTGGCCTCCGACCGGGAGCGGGCGGAGGCGGAGTTCGGGCGGCTCAAGGAGGTCATCCTGGCCACCGTCGCGCTCGACCCCGACGCGCCGGGGGACGCGCACTTCCCGCTGGACTTCGCGCCGGAGCCGATGCGGTTGCCGCTGTTCGCCCCCGACGTGATCGAGCGCCACCTGGACGCGCTGATCGGGCAGCAGAAGGATGGCGGGTGGGGGTTCAACTGGCCGGCTTGGACGCCTGCCGTACAGACTGAGTGGGGTGGTCACATCACGGTCGAGCGGCTCAAGACGCTGCGCGCCTACGGCCGGATCTGACGCTTCAGGCGAGCAATGTCCCCATCGTGACGCCGCTCAGCCGTTTGACGTCGTTGGCCAGGTGCGCCTGGTCGGCGTAGCCGCTCGCGAACGCCACCTCGGCCAGCGGCCGGCCCGCGCGGGCCATCCGGAGCGCGCGCTGGAAACGGACGATGCGCTGCAGGATCTTGGGGGAGTAGCCGAAACTGGCCAGGCTCCTGCGGTGGAGCTGGCGCTCGCTGTACCCCAGCTCCCAGGCGACCTCGCGCACCGACCGTCCCGCCCGCAGAGCGGTGGCGATCGCGGGCGCCGCCGCGTCGGGCGCGGGCGTCTCGCCCCACCGCTCCGTCACGGCCCTGACCATCTCCCGCCGCACCGCAGCCCGCACTTCCGGCGACTCTCCGGTACGCCCGCCCGGACCGAGCCGCGCCGCCAGATCGTCCATGACCCCGCCGAGCGCGGTGACGGGGACGCGCTGGTCGCGCAGCTCCTCCAGGGGTACGCCGAACAGCCCGCCGGTGGCCCCGGGATGAAAGCGGACACCCACGTAGACGTCGCCCGCGCGCATCGGCGTCGGCATCGGGCCGGTGTCGGGACCGGCCACGTGCAGGCCGCCGGGACCCCAGATCAGGTCGACGGCGGCGTCGGGCACCACGAGCTGGGAGCCGTCCGACTCCGCGACCTGTTCCCACAGCCAGGAGATCCGGCCGGCCAGCCGGGCGTGTGGCGCGCGTTCTGTGTACATGGCGTCAGGGAGAACACCTCCGTCGTTCGGGTTATGCCTTGCCCGAGATGAGGGCGCCCGCCCATTTCGCGCTCGGGTCGCTGTCGATCAGGAGCGCCTTCGTCAGGAGGCTGAGCGGGATCGCCAGCAACGCGCCGAGCGGGCCCAGCACGAACGTCCACACGATCAGCGACAACAACGTCATCGTGGTGGACAGTCCCACCGCGTCGCCCAGGTACTTGGGCAGCACCAGCCCCTGGAAGACGACGTTGATCACGCAGTAGGCGGCGATGACCAGGAGCATCTGCTTGGGCCCGCCGTCCAGGAGGGCGAGCATGCTCGGCGGGATGAGCCCGAGGACGAAGCCGATGTTCGGGATGTAGGTGGTGATGAGCGCGAGCACGCCCCACAGCAGCGGCAGCGGGACACCCAGCAGATACAGGGCGATGACATCGCAGGTGGCGCAGATGATCCCGAAGACGGTGGAGACGATGAGGTAGCGCCGCGTCTTGCCGGCGAAGGTCTCGAGGGCGGTGATGATTCCCGGGCGCTCGCCGCGTACCGAATCCAGGATCTTCGCCGTGATCGGCGCGTCCAGCGACATCGCCAGCAGAAGCACCACGATCAGAAACAGACCCGACAGCACCCCGACCAGGCTGGACAGCAACACCTGAGCCGCACCGAGCAGCTTGCCCGGATCGAACGACTGCAGCGCCTTGCTGAGCTGCTCGTTCCCGAACCCGTACTCGGCGGCGAAACGCTGCGCCTGGTTGAGCAGCCCCTGGAACTGGTCGGTGTAGGAGGGCAACAGCCCGGCGAGCTGCGTGACCGAGACGGTCAGCACCGCGACCATGGCCAGCACCACAAGCACCACGATGAGGAACGGCACCGCCACCTGGACCCAGACGGGCGCCCGCTTGCCGGCCAGCCATCCCCGCACAGGAGACACGGCGATGACAAGGACCAGGGCGAGCACCATGGGGCCGACGATCGAGGCGACCTCCCGCAGCCCGAAAAGCACGATCAGTGCGCAGGCGGTGCCCAGCAGCACGATGATCGCGCGGGGTGTCGATCGCTCGCTCACGTATGGGGTACTACCCCCACGATCCCCACCACACCGACACATCTCGTTGATTTGACGGTTCCGGGAGACGTACATAGAGTTCACCAGTCCCACGGGAACGGCCAAGATCGCCGAACCCGGACGGACACCCCCGATTCGACAAGCTCCGGAAGTCGGAGTAAGTTAGAGGGGTTGCCCCGGAGACGGGGTGGTCGAAATTCCCGCAGGTCAGCCCGCGAGTGTCAATTTGACACCAAGCGGACCGGCTGAAAGAATTAAGACACAACGAAATGAGCCGCTGGAAAACGCGTCCGTTTCTTGAGAACTCAACAGTGTGTTAAAAGCCAGTGCATGAAGTATTTCATGCAACACCTCGTCTGGAATATGATGAGTTTTTGCT
>NZ_JBHYIO010000002.1:0-149482 GCF_042740095.1 Nonomuraea sp. NPDC059023
GCCCCGCACGGGGGCCGGGCGTCCGGCGTCTCCGAACGGAGCTGATTTCAGTCCGCCGCCGGGGCGATCTGCGGCTGCGCGGCGGTCCCGCCGGAGAGTTCGCGCCCGTGGTTGAGCGTGTAGTCGAGCTGCATGGCCAGGCGCGGGAGGTTCGCCGGCGGCAGATACGCTTCGGCCCCGGCGTCGAGCAGCCGCCGGACGGGACCGTGGTACTGGACTCCGAGCTCGTCGTCCTCGATCTCGGTGACGATGATGCGAGCCTTCGTGAACATCCCCCGCAGCGCCCCGATGAGCTGCGGGCTGCCCGGTGGCGCCAGAAGCACGTCGGCCGTCAACGGGGCCGCCTTCATGTCGAGGACGACGTAGTCCGGGCCGAGCTGGGTGGACAGCGCCACCCGGGCCGCGGCCGACAGTTCCATCGCGGTGGCCACGACGGTCACGCCGTCGTAGTCGGCCGGCGCCTGCTCGGTGACCTCGTCGGGCGCCCCGCGGTCGACGACGGCGCCCTCGACCACGTCGACCGTGCCGGCGATCGTCGCGATCGGCGCGCCGTCGCGCGTGACGACCAGGTTCTCGCCTGGCGGGAGGTCGTCGAGGAGCGCCACGACGTCCTCGGGAAGCCGGGTCACGTCGATGCTCCGCCGGGAACGTGCGGCGCGCTTGCGGCTCACCATGCCGAAGACACACTCCCGGCGGCGGGGTTCGGCCGGATCATCACATGAACCACTCCAGATGCTTGTGATCTCGTTTGACGCCCGGACCTGATCGATGGTTCGAGAATTCGGAAGAGTTCAGGCGGGCTTGTGCCGCTGGTAGTGGCGGGCCACGCGGGCGCGGTTGCCGCAGCGGGCCGTCGAGCACCAGCGGCGGCGCGGGTGCGCGGGGACGAACAACATCACGCAGTCATGTCCCTCGCACTGCCGGATACGGCCGGCGTCGGGCCCGGCGAGCAGGTCGGCGGCGGCTTCGGCGAGCTGGGCCACCAGGCGTTCGCCGGGCGTGCCCGAGCGCCGGGGGAGCGCGGCGACGGCCCCGTCGCGCCAGGAGAGCTCGCGGTAGGCGGGCGCCATTCGCTGCGCCTGGGTGAGGGCGCGCAGGACCTCATCGGGCGGGGCGGTGCCGGCGCGCAGGTGCGAGACGGCGACGGCCACCAGTTCGCGCAGCTCGCGCACCTGGGCGACGTCGCGCTCCGCGACCGGCTCGTCCCGCAGCCTGCCCCGCTGGAGAACCAGCCAATGGCGCAGGTCGGCGGGGGTGGCGAGGAGGTCCCCGACGCTCGGCCTGGTGTTGACGAGGTCGAGGGCCAGATGTTCGCCGGTCAGCGGATCCGTCATGTCACTAATTCTATATCTGCGGGTTGACGCATTAGATCGCGACACGCTAGAACTAATGCATCTTCTTTAGAGAAAGGCATTAGCCAGCATGTATGCCGACGTCGAAGGCGTGCGCGTCTTCTACCGCGAGTCCGTCCCCGCCACGCCCGACGCGCCCGTGCTCCTGCTGCTGCACGGCTTCCCGTCCGGCTCGCACCAGTTCCGGCAGCTGATCGCCGAACTGGGCGACCGGTACCGGCTGATCGCCCCCGACTACCCGGGTTTCGGCCACACCGAGGCGCCCGAGGACTTCACCTACTCCTTCGACCGGCTCGCCGACATCACCGAGGGGTTCGTGCGCGAGCTCGGCCTCACCCGCTTCACCATGTACGTCTTCGACTTCGGCGCCCCGATCGGCTTCCGCCTCGCGCTGCGGCACCCCGAATGGATCGCCGGTCTCGTGATCCAGAACGGCAACGCCTACGAGGAGGGCCTGTCGGCGGGAGCCCGCGACTTCGTCGCCCTGCGGCCGGAGACGCCCGGCGCCGAGGAGACGATCCGCGGCCTGCTCACCCTGGAAGGCACCCGCGGTCAGTACGAGTCGGGCACCCGGCACCCCGAGCGCCTCTCGCCCGACGGCTGGACCCTCGACCAGCACTTCCTGGACCTGCCCGGCCGCAAGGAGGCCCAGGTCGCGCTGGCCTTCGACTACCACTCCAACGTCGGGCAGTACGACAGGTGGCAGGCGTGGCTGCGCGAGCACACCCCGCCCGCCCTGATCGTGTGGGGCCGCAACGACCCGTTCTTCCCCGAGCCCGGCGCCCGCGCCTATCTGCGCGACCTGCCCGGCGCCGAGCTCCACGTCTTCGACACCGGGCACTTCGCCCTGGAGGAGGACCTGCCGGAGATCGCCCCGCTCATCGCCCGGTTTCTGGACCGGGTGTGAGCAGTACGGCCCGCAGGATGCTTTCCCACTCCTCCCGGCCGGGCGGCGTGTCGGTCAGCAACGCCTGCATCAGCACGCCGTCGATCGTGCCGGCGAGGACGCGCAGCCGTACCGGATCGTCGGTGTGGCGGCGGCCGAAGCGCTCGACGGCGGCCAGCCAGCGCCGGGTGGGCTCGCGCAGCTCGGGGCGGCGGGCGGCCAGGAGGTAGAGCTCGTACTCGGCGAGCAGGTGGGCGGGGGCGGCCACGACCTGGCACATCAGCTCCGCCAGGGCCCGCAGGCCCTCCTCGGGGTCGTCCACGTCGGCCAGGCGGCGCATGCGCTCGGCGTCCTCGTCCATGCAGGAGGTCAGCGCGGCGGTGAGCAGGTCGTCGATGGCCTTGAAGTAGTAGGCGGCGGCGGTGGCGGGCTGGCCGGCCTCCTTGGCGACGGTGCGGTGGCTGACGCCGGCCACGCCGTCGCGGGCGACCACCCGGATCGTCGCCTCGATCAGTTCCCGCTTGCGCTGCTCGCCCTTGATGCGGCGCCCGTCAGTGAGCGGCTCGTTCACCTTCCGCCTCCTTTCCTGCCGGGGTACGGGCGGCCAGGACGGCCAGCGCCAGCGCGACCGCTCCCGCCGCGACGGCGACGCCGAACCCGCTCGTCGGGCCATACTGGTCGACCAGCGCGCCCGCGAGCGCCGCGCCCAGCGCGATGCCCGCGCTCAGCCCGGTGATCGCCCAGGTCATCCCCTCGGTGAGCGACGAGGCGGGAACGGCGCGCTCCACGAGCCTCATCACCACGATCATCGTAGGGGCGAAGAACAGCCCGGCGGCGAACACCGCCGCGGCCAGCGCCGCCACCCCGCCCGCGAACAGCAGCGGCACCGTGGTCAGCGCGGTCCCGGTCACGCTGACGAGCAGCAGCCGGGGCAGTGGCACCGCGAGCCGCAGCGCCCCGAACACCAGCCCGGACAGCGCCGACCCGCCCGCGTAGGCGGCCAGGACGAACCCGGCGCTCGCCGGTGCGCCCGCCAGGGCGGCGAAGGCCACGCTGACCACGTCGACCGTGCCCGCGATCACGCCACCCGCCGCCAGGAGCAGCGCCAGCAGCCGTACCGCCGGGATCCGGATGGCCGAGCGGCTCGGGCCGGCGGCGGCGTCGTACCTCTGGACGGGCGGCTCGGTACGCCGTTGCGGCACCAGCAGCAGGACCCCGGCCACCAGCAGCACGCCCGCCACCAGCGGGCCCGCCTCGGGGAACAACGCCGTGGACAGCGCCACCGACAGCGCCGGGCCGACGACGAAGGTCAGCTCGTCCACCACCGACTCCAGCGAGAAGGCCGCGTGCAGGTGGGGGGAGCCGCGGTGCGCGTGGGTCCAGCGGGCGCGGACCATCGCGGCCAGGTTGGGCAGCGTCCCCGCCAGCGCGGCGAAGACGAACAACGTCCAGGCGGGCGCGCCGGAGCGGGCGCACAGCAGCAGGGCGGCGAGCCCGGCGACGCTGAGCCCGGCCGCGGGCAGCAGCACCCGCCCCTGCCCCAGCCGGTCCACCAGCCGCGACACCTGCGGCCCCGCGAGGGCGGTGGACAGCGTGAAGGTCGCGGCCACGGCTCCGGCGAGCGCGTAGCCGCCCCGCATCTGGGACAACATCGTCAGCACTCCGATACCGGTCATCGAGATGGGCATGCGCCCCACGAATCCGGCGAGGGAGAAGGCCACGGCGCCGGGCGTCCTGAACAACGCCGCATAGGGGTTGGCCATGGGAGAAGCCTCCGCAAACAAATTGAACGAGTGTTAGATTTTTTCACTGTACGGCATGCCGCAAACCAACGCGCCGCGCCCCCAACCAGGACGCGGCGCGTTAAGAAGTGAAAAATCAGGACTCGCGGTAGTAGGGGTCAGCCACCACACCCTCGCCCAGCTCATCGGAGAACGTGTACACCTCGCGCCCGGACACGAACACCCGCAGCGCCCTGCTCATGACGTCCAGCGGATCCCCCGACCAGATCACCACATCGCCGTCGAGCCCCGGCGCCAGCGCCCCGACCCGGTCGTCCAGCCCCATGATCTTGGCCGGGTTCACCGTGATGGACCGAAGCGCCGTCTCCCGGTCGAGCCCTTCCTTGACGGCCAGCGTCGCCTGGTGCACCAGGAAGTGGATCGGCACCACGGGATGGTCGGTCGTGATGGCCAGCTCGACGCCCGCCCTGGCCAGAATGCCGGGGTTGCGCAACGACCGCTGCCGCAGCTCCACCTTCGTCCGGCTGGTGAACAGCGGCCCGATGATCACCGGAATCCGCCGCTCGGCGAGCACGTCGGCCAGCAGATGCCCCTCCGTGGCGTGGTTGACGATCACCCGGTAGCCGAACTCGTCCGCCAGCCGCAGGGCGGTCGCGATGTCGTCGGCCCGATGGGTGTGCTGGCACCACGGCAGCTCCCCATCCAGCACCCTGACCAGCACCTCCATCGTGCCGTCCCGGTCGAACGGCTTGCCCTCGTCGGCCGCCGCCGCCCGCTTGGCCCGGTAGTCCTGGGCCTTCATGAACGCGTCGCGGATCACCGCGGCCACGCCCTGGCGGGTCGAGGGCAGCTTCTTCTGGTCGCCGTACACCCGCTTGGGGTTCTCGCCGAGCGCGCTCTTCACGCTGACCGGCTCGCGCAGGAGCATCTCCTCCACGCTCCTGCCCCAGCACTTGAGCGCGACGGTCTGCCCGCCGATGGGGTTGGCGGAGCCCGGCTTGATCACCGCGGTGGTGACGCCGCCGGACAGCGCGTCGCCGAAGCCGAGGTCGGCCGGGTTGATCGCGTCGAGCGCGCGCAGGCGGGCGCCGTTCGGGTCGGTCATCTCGTTGGTGTCCTGGCCGGCCCAGCCGTCGGCCTCCTCGTGGACGCCCATGTGCCCGTGGGCCTCGACGAAGCCGGGCAGCACCCAGGCGCCGCCCGCGTCCACGATCTCGACGCCGTCCGGCACGGCCACGTCCGCGCCGACGGCGGTGATCTTCCCGTCCTGGATGAGAATGGTGCCGTTCTCGACAGGCGCGCCCGTCACGGGCACGACATAACCCCCGGTAATCGCAACGTTCATGAAGGGCAACCTAGTGGGTACGTCGCTGGATATGGTCATCAACCTGTACGAACGCTGGCTCCTGGAGATGTGGAACGGCGACTTCGAACTCGCCCGGGAACTCGTCACGGACGACTTCGCCGGCCACTGGCCCGGCATGGACGTACGGGGCCCCGACGAGCTGATCGAGGTGCTGAAGCAGGGGCACGAACCTTTCACCGGCGTGAAGGTCACCCTCGACGTGGGCCCGATCGTCACCGGCGACCTCGTGGCCGCCCGCTGGACGTTCAGCGGCGACCATCAGGGCAGGCCGGTCGCCTTCAGCGGCCACGACATCCTGCGGGCAGAAGGCGGCCGCTTCGCCGAGTACTGGGTCATGTCCGACGTGAAGGGACTGGAAGCTCAGCTCGGTTGAGCGCCCGGCGGCCGTTGTAGGCCACCACGGCGACCACGACCAGGATCAGCGCCAGATCGATCGCGGCCGACCAGCGCATGCCCGCGGCGTAACCTCCCGGTCCCGCCGCCGCCGCGAAGAACACCGCGCCGATCACCGCGACCCCGCCGGAGCCGGCGAACTGCTGGGCCGTCGTCAGGAAGCCCGAGGCGATGCCCGCCTGACCCGGCTCCACCTCGACCAGCGCGGTGCCGATGAGCTGCGGCAGCACCAGCCCGTTGCCGGTGCCGACCACCATGAGCGCCGCGATGGTCCACGGCACCCCTTCCACGAAGAGCATCCCGGTCAGCCCGGCCGCGGTGACGCAGCCGCCGATCACGACGACCCGCGGGCCGTACCGGCGGACCAGGCGGCTGCCGAGCAGCGAGGTGATCGAGAACATCAGCCCCATCGGCGCGAACGCCAGCCCCGCCTGGAACGCGTCCAGCCCGAACCCGCCCTGCAGCAGCAGCGTCAGCGTGAACATGAACGACACGAAATAGGCGGTGAAAGCGGTGACCGCGCCGACCCCGGCGACGTAGGAGCGCACCTTCAGCAACGCCAGGTCCAGCACGGGCTGACCGCCGCGCGCGGCCAGCACGCGCTGCCACCGCCCGGTCAGCGCCAGCACCGGTACGGCGCCGGCCATGCACACCCACGCCCACACCGGCCAGCCCAGGCTGTGCCCGAGCCCGAGCGGCACCAGCAGCAACGCCAGCCCGATCGCCAGCCCGGCGGCGCCGCGCAGGTCCAGCCGCGCGTACGTCCCCGAGCCGGCCTTCGGCAGCAGGCGGGCCGCCAGGATGACCGTGACCACGCCGATCGGCAGGTTGAGCAGGAAGACGATCCGCCATCCCAGGCCCAGGACGTCGACGGTGAGCAGCAGCCCGCCGAGCACCTGCCCGGCGATCGCGCCGACGCCGCCCGCGAGGCCGTACCAGCCGACGGCCTTGGGGCGCTCGCGCGGCTCGAAGATCACCGGGATCATCGCCAGCACCTGCGGCACCATGATCGCGCCGGCCAGCCCCTGCAGGAGCCGGGCGGCGATGAGCTGGGCCGGGTCGAGCGCCAGCCCGCACAGGACCGAGGCGAGGGTGAACGCGGTCATCCCGGCGACGAACATCCTGCGGTAGCCGTAGCGGTCGCCCAGCCGCCCGCCGGTGATCATCCCGGCGGCGAACGTGAACGCGTAGCCGCCCACGATCAGCTCAAGCTGCGCCTGGCTCGCGCCCAGCTCCCGCTCGAAGGCCGGCGCGGCCACGTTGACCACGAAGAAGTCGAACTGCGCCATGAACCAGGCCACGAGCAGCACGGCGAGCATCCGTCCACGTCTCACGACCCCCACGGTAGAACCTCAACCTCAGCTGAGATCAAGGCGGACCGCCCGTTCCTCCTGATGGAGGCGTTCGAGGTGGTAGGCGTCGCCGGTCTCCTCGATCAGGGCGGCGGCCTCGGTCAGGTGGGCGTGGGCCTTGGACGGGTCGCCGAGCCGCCGGTAGGCCGTGGCCAGAGCCATCAGGCAGGCGATCGTGCACTTCTTGCTGTTGAGCGCCACGGCCAGCGCGTGGGTGCGCGTCAGCCGTTCCAGCGCCTCCTCGAAGTCGTACAGGTCCAGGTAGAGCTCGGCCAGCTCGCGGCCCGTGGAAAGGACCTGGAAGTCGTCGCCCGCCTCGACGGCCAGGTCGAACGCCCGCGTCAGCAGGTCCCGCGCCTCGGCCGACCGGCCCAGGCCGCGGTAGGCGGAGCCGGCGATGAACAGCGCGAAGCGCTCCCCGACGGCGAACCCCTCCCGGCGGGCGAGGGCCAGCTGGGCCAGGGCGGAGTCGAGCGCCTGCGCGAACAGGCCGCCGGTGTGCTGGGTGGAGGCCATGTTGCCCAGGGCGCGCTGCTCGCAGAACGGGTCAGCCAGCCGCCTGGCCAGGTCGAGTTGCCGCTCGTAGTGCCAGATGGCCTCGGGCGTCCGGTGGTGGCAGTTGGCCGCGTGCCCCAGGTGGTTGTGGCACTCCAGGATCAGCCGGTCCTGGCCCAGCCGCCGGGACACGGCCAGGGCCCGCTCGTTGAGCCGTCGCATGTCGGCCATGGCGCACGCGTCGACCTGGTGCCACAGGAGCGCGAACGTCACGGCGACGCCCAGCGCGGCGATCTCGTCGTCGGGCTCGCCCATCGCCTGCCACGCCGCCGCGACCAGGTTGGGATCCTCGGCGACGAGCCACGCGCACGCCTCGTCCCGGCCGGCGAAGGGCTGCGGCGCGGCGGTGACCGGCGGGCCCGCGGGCTGCACCCGGTGCGGGTCGCGCAGGACCGTGGCCGCGCGGGCGGTGGCGGCGTAGAAGCCCAGGGCTCTGCGCAGCGGTTCGCGGCGCTGTGGCGGGGCGATCTCGCGGGCGAACAGCCGTACGAGGTCGTGCAGGTGGTAGCGGCCGGACCGCAGGCGGTCGATCAGATGCGCCGCGGCCAGCCGGTTCAGCGCCCGCTCGGCGACCGCGACGTCCGTCCCCATGAGCGCCGCCACCACCCGCGGCGACCACTCGGCCACGTCGAGCAGCCCCAGGGCGGCGAGGGCGGCGGCGGCCTGCCGGTCGCGCTCGTGCTCGCTGCCGGCCAGCGCGCTCCAGCTGCCCATCAGACTGGAGCGCACCGCGATGTCGCCCGCCTGCAGCTCCTCCAGCCGGGAGTGCTCGTCCTCCAGCAGGGCCACGTGCCGGGCCAGGCCCGCGTGCGGGTCGTCCAGCAGCCGCGCCGCCGCGACCCGGATCGCCAGCGGCAGCCCGCCGCACAGCTCGACCAGCCGCCGGCCCGCCCGCGGCTCGGCCCGTACCCGATCACCGCCCACCAGCTCGGCCAGCATGGCCGCGCCCTCCGGCTCCGGCAGCGTCGCCAGGCCGACCTGCGCGCAGTCGTCGACGCAGGAGAAGGACTCCCTGCTGGTCAGCAGTACGGCGTTGCCCTCCGGCACCGACAGCAGCGGCCGTACCTGGGCCGGGTCTTTGGCGTCGTCGAGCACGACGAGCAGGCGCCGGCCGTTCAGGCGGCTGTGCCACAGGGCGATGGCCTCGTCCAGATCGACCGGTACGTCCTCGGCCGCCACGCCCAGCGCCCGTAAGAACCGGCCCAGCGCCTCCAGCGGGCTCACCTCCTGAACCCCGGGCGTGGCGCCGCGCAGGTTCGTGAACAGCCGGCCGTCGGGGAAACGGGTGTGCAGCAGGTGGGCCACGTGGACGGCGAGCGCGGACTTGCCCGCCCCCGCCACGCCGGTGACGGCCACCACGGACGCCTGCGACGTGCCGGGAGGCGGCGCCAGCAGCGAGCACAGCGCCGTCGTCTCGGCCTCGCGGCCCACGAAGGCGCGCAGGTCGCGCGGCAACTGCTGCGGCGCGCGGCGGTCACGGACCTGCCCCGGCCCCTCACGGACCTGCCCCAGGCCTTCACGGACCTGCTCAAGCCCCTCAAGGGCCTCGCGCAATCCCTGCCCGGGACGCACGCCCAGCTCCTCGGCCAGGTTGTGGCGCGCCCGCTCGAAGGATCTGACCGCCTCCGCCCGGCGCCCGCTGCCCGCCTGGGCCCGGATCAGCAGCTCCCACAGCCGCTCGCGCAGCGGATGGGCGTGGGCCACCTGTTCGAGACCGTCCAGCGCGTCGGCGTCGCGGCCCGCGTCGAGCAGCAGCGCGGCCCTCTCCTCGACGGCGGTCAGCCGGAGCTCCTCCAGCCGCTGCCCCTCGGTCTCCGCGAACGGTCCCGGCAGGCCGAACAGCGCGGGACCCCGCCACAGCCCGAGCGCCTCGTCCAGATGGGCCAGCGCCCGGTCCGCCGGTAGGGCGCGGGCCCGCTCCAGGCGGTCGGCGAAGACCAGGGAGTCGACGCACGAGGGGTCCAGGGCCAGCAGGTAGCCGCCGCGCACACCTCTCAGCAGCCCGGCCGGGGCGCGCGGGGACCGTTCGGGCTCCAGTGCCCGCCGTAGACCGGCGATGTAGGTGTGGACGTTCTGTACCGCGCTGCGCGGGGCGCTCTCGCCCCACACCCCGTCGACCAGCCCGTCCACCGTGACCGGCGCGCCCGCGTGCGCGGCCAGCATCGCCAGCACGGCCTGCCTGCGCGGCGGCCCGAGCTCGACGGCGCGCGAGCCGTCCCGCGCGTCCACCGATCCGAGCAGCCGGATGAAGATGCCTTCCGCCACCCCTCCAGCATCCCCGATGTCAGTCCGCCAGTCGCGCGGGAAACCCGCCGGTGGCGATCGGGCCCCAGGAGTCGATGGTGATCCGGATCAGCGACTTGTCCTGGTGGCGCATGGCCTCGCGGTACTCCTGCCAGTCCGGGTGCTCGCCGGCGATGCACCGGAAGTACTCCACCAGCGCGTCCTCGGCGGCCGGCATGTCCAAGACCTCGGCGCGGCCGTCGACCTGCACGTACGGGCCGTTCCAGTCGTCGGACAGCACGCAGATCGACACCTGCTCCTCGCGCCGGGCGTTGTGCGCCTTGGCCCGGTCCGGGTAGGTGGACACGACGATCCGCCCGGACTCGTCCACGCCGCAGGCGACCGGGGAGAGCTGGGGGCGGCCGGACGCGCGGGTCGTGGACAGCAGCCCGTGGTGGCGCGGGCGCAGAAACTCCAGCAGCTCGGGCAGGTCGACGCGGGTCGCGGTGGCGATCGTACGGGGCATGGGTCGCGGGCCTTTCGTCGATGCTGTCGGTTCTTTTGCGGTTGGTTCTGTGTGGTTGGCGCGACCTTAGCGCGTCTGCCGTTCGGTGGCCGGTTGTGGGCGATCGCGGTGGTCTGTACGGTCGCCGCCGTGGGCATCCACACCACGCTGAGGAGGAAGTGATGGTAACCGTCGCCCGAGAGGGAGCCGACCTGGCCGGTGCGGTGAGCGGCAGGGAGGGCGGGCCGCTCGCGGTCCACGTCCACGGCGCCATGTCCAGCCGGGCCGGTGAGCGGAGGCACGGGCTGTTCGTGTGGGAGCCGGTGGAGGAGGTGGCCAGGCTGGTCCGTTATGACGCCCGGGGCCACGGGGAGTCGACCGGCCGGGCCGTACCCGGGGACTATGTCTTCACGAACCTGGCCGACGACCTGCTCGCGGTGATCGACCATGTGGACGCAGGCCCGGTGACCGGGATGGGCGCCTCGATGGGCACGGCCACCGTGCTGCACGCCGCGCTGAAGCGGCCGGAGGCGTTCGAGCGGCTCGTGCTGATCATCCCGCCGACCGCGTGGGAGACCAGGAAGGCGGTGGCCGCCCATTACCTGGAGGCGGCCGAGGCGCTGGAGACCCGGGGGCCGAAGGGGTTCGCCGAGCTGATGGCCGGTGGCGAGCCGCCCGCGATCTTCGCCGAGGGGCCCGCGTTCCCGCTGCCGGACGTCTCCTGGGACCTGCTGCCCTCGGTCATGCGCGGTCTGGCCGCCTCCGACCTGCCCGCGCCGGCGGAGCTGTCCGCGCTGACGCACCCGGCGCTGATCCTGGCCTGGGACACCGACGACGGCCATCCGCTGTCCACGGCCGAGGCGCTCGCCCGCCTGCTCCCGGCCGCGACCCTGCACGTCTCGGACACCGTGGCCGGCATCCGCACCTGGTCCGCGCGTATCGCGGCCTTTCTCACGGCGCGTAGCTGAGGATGTGCTCGCGCAGGAGGCCCGGGGCCCGGGGGTCGCCCGCGCGGAAGGCGTCCACGAGCGGCTGATGGTCGGCGGCGTTCTCGTGGAGTTCGGCGCGGAACACCCGGATCGACAGGTGTGTCCACACCTCCAGGCCCAGGCCGTCCCACACCGACAGCAACAACGCGTTGCCCGAGGCGGCGACGATCTCCCGGTGGAAGGCGATCCCGGCCGACACCTGACCCGACAGCGAGCCGGTCGCCGCGGCCGCTTCGAGCCGGGCCGTGTGGGCCTCCAGCGCCTCCACCGCGGGGGCGCCCAGGCGGGCCGCGGTCTCTTCGAGCCCGGCCCGCACCTGGTAGACCTCGCGCAGGTCGGCCCGGGTGACGGGGCGTACGCGCGCGCCCTTGTTGGGTGAGGACTTGATCAGGCGCAGCGACTCCAGCTCGCGCAGCGCCTCGCGGACCGGAGCCTGGCTGACGCCGAGGTCGGCGGCCACGCGGCGTTCGACGATGCGCTCGCCGGGGGCCCAGCGGCCGGTGATCAGGCCGTCCAGCAACTGCTGACGGATGTCGTCGCGGAGCGGGGATCGCACTACGGGTTTCACACCCAAGATTACATCGCGAATCCAGTCACCCGAACACCCAATGATCGATCATTGGGTGTTTAATGGTAGGTATGGAGAAAGATCTGGATCCTCAGGAGACCGCCGAGTGGCTGGAGTCGCTCGACGCGGTCAGGCGGGCTGCCGGTCCCGAACGGGCCGACTACCTGCTGCGGAGGCTGGCCACGTCCTCCCGTTACGTGAACACCGTGCCCACGGCCGAGGAACCGCCCTACCCGGGTGACCTGGAGCTGGAGGAGCGCATCGCGGCCTACGACCGCTGGAACGCCGCGGCCATGGTCAGCAGGGGCAGCAAACTGGGCCTGGGCGGGCACATGGCCACGTACGCCTCCGCGGCATGGCTGTACGAGATCGGGTTCAACCATTTCTTCCACGGCGCCGACGACCAGGTGTACTTCCAGGGCCACGCCTCCCCGGGCATCTACGCCCGTGCCTTCCTCGAAGGCCGCCTGAGCGAGAAGCAGCTGGACGCCTTCCGGCGCGAGACCCTCGGCGGGCTGCCCTCCTATCCGCACCCGCGCGCCCTGCCGGACTTCTGGCAGTTCCCGACCGTCTCCATGGGCCTGGGCCCGCTCAACGCGGTCTACCAGGCCAGGTTCAACCGCTATCTCCATAACCGCGGCATCAAGGACACGAGCAACAGCCACGTCTGGGCCTTCCTCGGCGACGGCGAGATGGACGAGCCCGAATCCACGGCGGCGCTCACCCTGGCCGCCCGCGAAGGGCTCGACAACCTCACCTTCGTGATCAACTGCAACCTGCAGCGCCTCGACGGCCCGGTACGCAGCAACACCCGCATCGTGCAGGAGCTGGAGAGCGTCTTCCGCGGCGCCGGGTGGCACGTGGTCAAGGCGCTGTGGGGCCGGGAGTGGGACGGCCTGCTCCACGACGACGAGCTGGTCGCCCGGCTGGGGGAGATCCCCGACGGCCAGTTCCAGACGTTCGCCGCCTCCGACGGCGCCTACATCCGCGAGCACCTGTTCCACGGGCTGCGCACGAGCGCGAGCGAGGAGGAACTGCGGCGGATCGTCGGCGGTTCCCGGGCCGGGCACGAGCCGCGCAAGGTGTACGCCGCCTACGAGCGGGCCACCTCCCTCAAGGGCGCGCCGACCGTCATCCTGGTGCAGACGGTCAAGGGCTGGACGCTCGGCGCCGGGGTCGAGGCCCGCAACGCCAACCACCAGATGAAGAAGCTCACCCTGGCGGAGTTCCGGGAGATGGGCGAGCGGCTGGGCCTGCCGGTCCCGCCGCTGGAGGGCGAGTTCCCGCCGTTCCTCCACCCGGGCCCAGGCTCGCCCGAGGTCAGGTACGCGCTGGAGCGCCGCGAGGCCCTCGGCGGCCCCATCCCCAAGCGCGCATATATCCAGAAAAATCTGGAACTGCCGGGCGACAAGCCGTTCCAAGCCCTGGCCAAGGGGTCCACGCAGCCGGTGGCCACCACGATGGCCTTCGTCCGCCTCGTCAAGGACCTGATGAGGGAACCGGAGACCGGCCGCCGCTGGGTGCCCATCGTGCCCGACGAGGCCAGGACGTTCGGCATGGAGTCGCTCTTCCCCACCGCGAAGATCTACTCCCCGCTCGGCCAGCGCTACGACTCCGTCGACCGGGAGCTCCTGCTGGCCTACAAGGAGTCGGAGCAGGGCCAGATCCTCATCGAGGGCATCACCGAGGCCGGCTCGATGGCCTCCCTCACCGCCGCCGCCACCAGCTACGCCACCCACGGCGAGCCGATGATCCCGTTCTACATCTTCTACTCGATGTTCGGCTGGCAGCGGACCGGCGACCAGATGTGGGCGCTGGCCGACCAGCTCGGCCGGGGCTTCCTGGTCGGGGCGACGGCGGGCCGTACCACGATGACCGGGGAGGGGCTCCAGCACGCCGACGGCCACTCGCACCTGCTGGCCTCGGCCAACCCGGCCGCGCTGTCCTACGACCCGGCCTTCGCCTACGAGGTGGGTGTGATCGTGCGCGACGGCCTGCGCCGCATGTACGGCCCCGCCCCCGAGAACGTCTTCTACTACCTCACCGTCTACAACGAGCCGCTGCCGCAGCCCGCCATGCCGGAGGGCGTCGAGGAAGGCATCGTCAAGGGCATCTACCGGTACTCGGCCGGCGGCGGGCAGGCGCACATCCTGGCCAGCGGCACCGCCGTGCACTGGGCGCTGGCCGCGCAGAAGATGCTCGACGAGGAGTACGGCGTGGGCGCCGACGTCTGGTCGGTCACCTCCTGGAGCGAGCTGCGCAGGGAGGCGATGGCCACGGACGGCGTGCCGTACCTGAAGCAGGCCCTTGCCGGGACGGACGGGCCGGTGATCGCGGTGAGTGACTGGATGCGGGCGGTGCCCGACCAGATCGCGCCGTGGATCGAGCGCCCCTGGACCTCGCTGGGCACCGACGGCTTCGGCCTGTCCGACACCCGCGAGGCGGTGCGCGAGCACTTCGGCGTGGACCCGCGCTCCATCGCCGACGCCGTCCTGAAAGCGATCGAGTAAAGATTCAAGCGGCTGTCAAGCGGACGTTGACAGGACGGGGGCACAGTGAGGCATGGCTGTCGACCTCCGTCCCCCCGCCCTGGCGCCGCGGCCGAGCCTGCGGCTGCTGCTCGGCCTGGGGGTGTCCAGCGCGCTGGCCGCGCTCGTGCTCACCGTCCTGCTGCTCAGCGGCGGCCCCGTCGGCTGGGGCCTGTCGATGCTGCTCGCGCTGGCGCCGCTGCCGATCCTGCTGTCGGCGGTCCTCGGGCTTGACCGGCTGGAGCCCGAGCCCCGGCTGTACCTGGGCTTCGCCTTCGCGTGGGGCGCGGGGGTGGCGATCGTGCTCGGGATCGCGCTCACGATGGCGGGCCAGGCGGTCGTCGCCGGGCTCGGCTACAGCGCGGGCGTCACCGACGACGTGGGCACGGTCGTGCTCGCGCCGGTGATCGAGGAGGCCCTGAAGGGCGCCGCGCTGCTGGCGCTGCTGCGCAGGCGGCGCGAGATCGACGGGCTGACCGACGGCATCATCTACGCCGGCATGGCCGGGCTCGGCTTCGCCGCCGTGGAGAACGTCGGCTACTACCTGGGCTCGTTCGGGCAGGGCGGGGTCGACGGGGCCGTGGCGACGTTCGTGCTGCGCGGCGTGATCTCGCCGCTGGGGCATCCGGTCTACACCTCGCTGATCGGCATCGGGGTGGCGTACGCGGCGGTGCGCCGCCGGTACTGGGCGATCCCGCTGGGGTACCTGGGCGCGGTGTCGTTGCACATGCTCTGGAACGGCAGCGCCACCACCGGCTCCCTGCCCTTCTTCGGCCTCGCCTACCTCGTGATCATGGCGGTGCTCGTCGTGCTGATCCTGGTCACGGTACGCGAGCGGCGGGCGCTGCTGGCCAGGATGGGCGACGTGCTGCCCCGCTACCAGGGCACCGGTCTGCTCAGCCCGCAGGATCTCGGCATGCTGACCACGCTGAAGGCGCGCAAGCACGCGCGGGCATGGGCGAAGAAGGCGGGGCTGGGCCGGGCGATGTCCGACTACCAGCAGGCGGCCACCGAACTGACCATGCTGCACGTGCGCGCCGAACGCGAGCGCATGGACCTGGAGTCCTTCGCCGCCGAGCGCGACGCCCTCCTGGACGTGATGGCGCGGGCCCGCCGATGGTAGACCCCGTTGCCCGCTTCGCCGGCGGATGGTCAAGAATGGGCCAATGACCTGGATGGAGATCGAATCAGCCGAAGAACTCCGTGAACTGCTGGGCGAGGTGATGCCGCGAGCGGCGACCAAGGACCGCCCCAAACTGCACGAGCTCGACCGGGCGTGGCTGGCGGCCTCGCCGTTCTGCCTGATCGCGACCTCGAGCGACGACGGCACCTGCGACGTGTCCCCGAAGGGGGACCCGGCGGGCTTCACCCATGTGATCGACGATTCCACGATCGCCATCCCCGACCGGCCCGGCAACCGCCGCGCCGACGGCTTCGTCAACGTCCTGCGCAACCCGCACGTCGGGCTGATCTACCTGATCCCCGGCAGGAACGAGACCCTGCGCATCAACGGCAGGGCGCGCCTGATCCGCGAGGCGCCGTTCTTCGACGAGATGATCGTCAAGGGCCACCGGCCCCACCTGGCGCTCGTGGTCGAGATCGAGCAGATCTTCCACCACTGCGCCAAGGCGTTCATGCGCTCGTCCCTGTGGAAGCCCGAGTCGTGGAGCCCCGACGAGCTGCCCTCGCACGCCCGGATCGTCAAGGACGTCCAGACGGTGACCGAGAGCGTCGAGCAGCTGGAGGCGTACTACAGCAAGGGTTATGCCGACAAGCTCTACAAGGTGTGATCACGCGGCGGGCGTCGGCCCGCCGGGGAAAAGGATCACATTGCGGCCGCTGTAGGCACGAAGGTCGACGACCTTGGGGTCGGCGACCACGGGCCCGCGGCGGCCGCCCGAACGGATGTCGCGGACCTTGTGCCTGGCGATACGCGGCGGCACCACCATTAGCCTCTTCATCCTCAAGCCCCCCGGCGTGATGTTTCTGTTACCTATGTTATCTACAGAACCACCCGTAAGTTGGTCGTAAGGACCACAATCAGTAAGGAAGTCGTCGCCCCGACGGGGTGCGCAGGTCCAGCTCAGGGCGTTTCTTGGTCGATGGCTTGATCTTCCTGACGCGTCGCATGGTCTGCCCCCTCTCGCTTCCACGGTCACCCGGCCCGGTTGCCGCCGGGTTGGCAGGCAGTTGCAACCTAACCGCCGCCCGCTGCCACCCACAACGCATTTCTCCTGGACTTCCGTTACGCAACCGGGTGGTGACCGGGAAACGGTCTTGGAACTGGGCGGGCATCTTCATCTGCATGAACACCAGAACGATCATCACGGCCGCCCTCGCCGCCGGTGCGCTCGGCGCTCTCGTCCTCTTCCCTGGTACGGCTTCCGCCGCCAAGGAGAAGTGCGCCTTCGACCCGAACCGGGTCGAGTACTCCGACAATTCCAAGGTCGCCAAGCGGCAGCACCGTACCTACTGCAAGCACGACCTCATCGGCCGCGACGGGGACCTGACCGCCAAGGGCCGCGCCTGGAACGACCTCAGGACCGGCGCGACCCCGCCGGCCAGGACTGAGGAGCAGGCCGGCACGCAGCTCTACCGCTACCACAAGCTCGGCCTCTGGAACCCCGACAAGGTCGAATACGCGGGCGGCGCGGCCCGCGCGCTCAAGCAGTTCAAGAACTGGCACTCCAGGGAGTACCTCGACGTCAACGGCGGCTGGAACAAGCGGGGCAAGGCCCGGTTCCGCTGATCCATCCGGCAGGCGCGCGCCGGTAGATCTCCTCTACCGGCGCGTGCGCGTACGGTCACGCCGGGAGCCGGGGGTGGCGCCGAAAAGCAGGTGTTTTCCGGATATGTGATCCCTACCGTGGAAAGCGGAGGGAGGATCATGACACGGCTGGCCTTTGGCGTGGTGACCCACCCGGGCCTGCTGGTCCGGGTGCTCGACCCCGCGCGCCCACGGCAGGGCGCGGCGGTCGTCGTGGGGCCCGAGGGGCGGGACCCGGCTCCCGCGCTGGCGGAACTGCGGCGGCTGGTGGCCGCCGGTGGCGAGGACGCCGCCGGGGCGGGGGTGGACCTGGGTGACGGGTTCCGTTCCGCGCGGCTGGCCGGGGCCGCCGGTGACCGCAGGGACGCGGTCCTCGCCGCGCTGCGCGTGCTCGGGCCCGAGCGGGCGCACCTGCTCGGGGAGCGCGCGGGAATCCTGGTGGCGCTGTTCGGTCCCGCCGCCACCAAGCCGGTCGGCGCCGCGGCAGCCGCGGCCGTCGCCGAGGGCCGCTGGGACGCGCTCACCCTGGCCTCGGCGGCCAGCGACATCCTGGGGCCCGAGCAACTGGAAACCCTGCTGGGCGCGTGCTCCGGGCCCGACGGGATCGCCGGGCGGGAACGGGCGTCGCGGCTGGCCGTACATCTGGGACAGATCTTCGCGGACGTGCCGCGGCCCCGCAGGACGGCACCGCTCATGGACCTGTGGGAGCGGGTCGCCGCGCACCACGCGGCCATCGAGCGGCGGGCGGCCAGGCTGGCGGCGCACGGCAAGGTCGACCGGGAGAACGAGCTGCGCGAGCTCTACCGGCGCGGCGCCGACGAGCTGATTCTGCGCCGCCTCGCGATGACCGTCGGCTCGAAGCCGTCGCTGGCCGACGCCGCACGCTGGACGCCCGGCCCCACCGACTGGGCGGTCATGCTGCAGACGGCGCTGGAGGACGCGATGGCCGCGACCGTCCTGCTGCGTACCGCGGTGGCCGTGGCCGATCTCGGGACCCGGGCGGGCCTGGCGAGCATGACCGCGCAGCTGAGCGCGGCCGCCGGAACGGCGAAGGGCTCGCGCCGCCTGTCCGGGCAGGCGGGGCTGCCGCCTCGGCCCGGCTTCTACGTCCGCGACCTGGCCAGGCGGCCCGACCGCCCCGACCTGGCCCACCAGCGGCTGGCCAGGGCCCGCGACTACGGCGTCGTCGTGCTGGACGCGGTCGAGGACCTGCTGGTCGACATCCCCGAGCACCTTGACCAGGACCTGAGGCACTGGACCGGCCGCGACCTGGGCGACTGGCGCGCCGCGGTACCCCTGAGCCGGGCCCGCTCTCCCCGCACCTGGGCCCAGCCGGTCCTGTGCGGCGGCGCCGAGCCGCTGGCCGCCCGGTCCGAGCGGGACGGCGGGTCCGAGGTGGTGGGCGACCTGCTCTGGCTGGCCGACCTGGCCGACGCCCTCGCCGCCGCGCACGGCCACGACGCCGCCGAGATCGCGCACGGGCCGATCGTCCCCCATGTCGACTGGGACCCCGAGCCCGCCGAGCCCGCGCCGCTGGTGCCCCGGGTGGAGTCCGCCGCGCTGGCCCTGGCGGGCGCGGCGCGGCTCGTGTCGCTGGGCGGGCGGGTCTCGCGCTGCCGTACCTGGGCGGAGCTGGTCGACGGGCTGCTCGCCGGTACGGCTGTCGCCGAGGCCCTGACCGGCGTCTTCCCGCTGCCCGATGAACTGGCCCGGCTGGAGGGCGCCCGGGTGCCCGGCACCACGGTCACGGTCCGCTGGGCGCGCGACCCGCGGGCCCCCGCCGAGTGGGCCGCCTACATGGGCAACTGCATCGCCGGGCCGTACTACCTGGAGGAGGCGTCGGCGGGACGCGCCGTGCTGGCCGCGCTCATCGACGGCGACGGGCAGATCACGGCCAACCTGGAGATCAAGCCCGAACGGCACGGGTGGCGCGTGGGGGAGATCCGGGCCAGGTTCAACGCCGACCCGGAGGCGGAGCTGGAGCGCCGGGTACGGGCGTGGGCAGGGCGGCTGCCGGTGCCGTCGGCACGACTGCCGGAGCGTTCGCCCCGGCCGGTCAAAGGGCCCGGACGGCGGCCCGGACGGTTGTTCCGCGAGGTCGGGGAGCCCCTGACGGCCCTGGCCGAGCGGGCTCTCGCCGATGCGCTGCCCGCGTTGTCCACGCTCGTCAAGGGTTTCGTGCTCAGTGCGGACACCGAGGCCGGGCTGGTGGCTCTGCGGCGGGCCGGCCGGGAGGAGATGGCGCGGGCGTGCGGCGGCGCGCTGGACACGTTCGGCGCCGCCGGGCTCTGGGCGCTGACCGGCGTCCGGCCGATGAGCACCGCGATCGGCGGGCTGGAGCCCGCGCTGGCCGCCCGGGTGGCGCCGCTGGCCAGGGACGAGCCGGTGCCGGGTTCGCTGCGGAAGCTGGCCAGGCACGAGGCGATCGCGCGGGCCAGGACGGCCGAGCTGGTGACGGTCCGGCTGCGGCGGGCGCTGGGCGAGCTGGCCGGCGCCGGTGACCCGCGGCTGGCTCGCGCGATGGCCCGCCGTCCCGGAACCGGAGTGCTGTGCGCGCTGACCACGGCCGTCACCTCCTGGGGACCTTCCGACGGCCTGGCGGCGGTAGCGCGCCCGGCGGCCGTGGAGATCCCCGGATACCCCGCCTCCAGCCTGGCCGACGAGGACGGCCCCTGGCACGGCGCCCGCCCCGGCGCCCTGGAGCTCGGCGCCGACCTCGACGCCTTCTGGGACCGGATCGCCACCCACGGCCTGCTCGCCCCCGCCGCCTGGCTGGGAAGAGGCGGCTGGCCCGTCCTGTGGCAACGCGCGTGCGAGGGCGAAAGCGGCCGGGCCGCGGTGTGGCAGCATCGGTAGGCGTGCCGCTCATCCTGGTCTGCGCTGTGTGGGGGGTGTTCTGGGGCTCGTGGGCGGCGTTGCTGCCGGCGATCAAGGAACAGCTCGCGATCTCCACGGCCGACCTCGGGCTCGCGCTGAGCGGGGTCCCGGTGGGCGCGATCCCCGCGATGGCCCTGGCCGGACGCCTGGCCAGAGGCAGGGAGCGCGCCGGGCTCACCACCGCCACGGCACTGTTCGGGCTGAGCATCCTGGCGCTCGCCTGGGCCGTCAGCCGCTCGCCGTACCTGCTGGCGGGGGCGTTGGTGCTGCTCGGGGCGGCCAGCGGCGCGCTGGACGTCACGCTGAACCTCGCCACCGGGCGGGCGGAGCGGCAGAGCGGGCGCAGGCTGTTCCAGCCGGTGTACGCCGCCTTCCCGCCGGCCGTCATCGTGGCCGCCCCCGCCACCGGCCTGGCCAGGGAGCTCGGCGCCGGCCCGGGACCCGTGCTCGCCGCCGTCGCGGTGGTGGTGCTCGGCGCGGCGTTCGCGCCGCTGTCCCTCCCCCCGGGCCCGCCCGCCGGTACGGCGAGCCGCACCACCACCGCGTGGCGCCGGGCGGCACTCCTGGGCGCCCTGGCCGCCTGCGTGCTGATCATCGAGAACGCGGTCGAGCAGTGGTCCGCCCTGCTCCTGGAGGACCGCCTGGGCGCCACCGCCCTGCTGTCCGGCTCCGCCCCCGCCGTCTACATGGCCGCCCTGACCGTGGGACGCCTGCTGGCCCAGGCCTGGCCGAGGCTCGGCACCCGTGCGCTGCTGGCCGCCGCCGGTCTGGGCGGCGGCGCGGGCATCGTCCTGGCCGCTCTCGCGACCTCGCCCGCCTGGGCGCTGGCCGGCTTCGCGCTGACCGGCCTGGCGCTCGGCCCGCCGGTCCCGGCCCTGCTGAGCCGCGCGGCGGCCGACGACCCGGGCGGCTCGCTGGTGGCGGCGATCTCCACGATCTCCTACGCGGGCTTCGTGGCCAGCCCGCTCCTGGTCGGCGCCCTGTCCGCGGCCGCCGGCCTGCCGGTGGCGCTGGCTTCGCTGGCCCTGCTCGCCGTTCCCCTGCTGGTGGCCGCTGCCCGGCGGTGAAGAATATGGGGCGCCGTTGGGGAAGAGGCGAGGGAGAAGGGGGTATTTCCGCCACGCATCGATCAACGAGAGGAGCACGGCCATGGCTGCCTGCGAGACCTGCGGCAACGACTACGACATGAGCTTCGAGGTGCACGCGCAGGGCGCGGTGCACACCTTCGACTCCTTCCAGTGCGCGATCCAGGCGATGGCGCCCATCTGCGAGCACTGCGGCGCGCGCGTCATCGGCCACGGCGTCCAGGTGGAGCGCGCCTGGTACTGCTGCGCCCACTGCGCCCGCCAGGAAGGCGCCACCGGCATCGTCGACCGCGCAGACGCCTACGTCTAGGCGCCTACGTCCAAGCGGCGGCGTCGCGGCTAGTCGTCCAGGTAGCGCAGGATGGCCAGCACGCGGCGGTTGTAGTCGGCGTGCTGCGGCAGCTCCAGCTTGTCGAAGATCGCGTTGACGTGCTTCTCCACCGTGCTGAGCGAGACGTGCAGCCGCTCGGCGACCGCCGTGTTGGCCAGGCCCTGCGCCAGGTGCTCCAGGACCTGGCGCTCGCGCGCGCTCAGCCGGGCCAGCGGGTCGGCGTGGGAGGTGCGGGCCAGCAACTGCCTGACCACCTCGGGGTCCAGGACGGTCCCGCCCGCCCGCACCCGCTCCAGCGCGTCCAGGAACTCCCCGACCTCGGAGACCCGGTCCTTCAGCAGGTAGCCGACGCCGGTGCCGGACAGCAGCCGGGCCGCGTAGGTCTTCTCCACGTACTGCGACAGGACCAGCACGCCGACCTCGGGCCGGCGCGAACGGATCTCCAGCGCCGCCCGCAGGCCCTCGTCGGTGTGGGTGGGCGGCATCCGCACGTCCACCACCGCCACCTCCGGCCGATGCTCCTCGACCGCCGCCAGCAGGGCCCCGGCGTCGCCGACGGCCGCCGCCACCTCGTGACCGGCGTCCTCCAGCAGCCTGATCAGTCCCTCGCGCAGCAGGACCGCGTCGTCGGCCAGGATCAGCCGCACGGCAGCACCGCCCGCACGGTCGTCCCGTCCGCGCCGCTGACCACCTCGAAGCTGCCGTCGAGCGCCCGCACCCGCCTGGCCAGCCCGGACAGGCCGCCGCCCGCCGGGTCGGCGCCGCCCCCGCCGTCGTCGGAGACCGTCATCACCACCATCGCCTCACCTTCCTCGCGCAGATCGACCAGGATGTCACGGGCGTGCGCGTGCTTGACGGCGTTGGTGATGGCCTCACGGGCCACGAAGTACAGGGCGGTCTCCACCTCGGAGACGGGGCGGGCGCGCAGGCCGTACCGGACGGTGACGGGGACGCCCGCGCGCTCGGCGACTCCGTCGAGCGCGGCCCTCAGCCCGAGCTCGTCGAGCGCGGTCGGGTAGACGCGCCAGGCCACGCTGCGCAGCTCGTCGAGGAGCCTGCGCGACTCGGCGTAGGCCTGGTCGACGAGTTCCGGCGCGCCGGCGGGGCTGTGGCGGGCGCGGCCGAGCAGCATGGCCAGCGCCACGCCGTGCTGCTGCACGCCGTCGTGCAGGTCCCGCTCGATCCTGCGCCGCTCGTCGTCGACGGCGCGCACGATGCCGAGCCTGGTGTCGGTGAGCTCGGCGATGCGCCGCCGCATCAGCTCCTCCGGTCCAGGCCCGAGGAAGAGTACGGCCAGCCGCCGCTCCGCCCACGCGACCAGCTCCACCGCGCCGGCGGTCAGCGCGAGCACGACCAGCCCGCCGCTCAGCCCGATCGTCCAGCTCAGCGTCTCCAGGTGCAGGCCTGGGAAGGACAGCGAGACGACGTCGGAGCTGCCGGTGATCAGCGACCAGGCCGAGCCGGCCAGGAACAGCCCGGCGACGAAGACCAGCGCGAACACCGCGTATCCGCCGGTGACGCCGAGCAGCGACCGCAGCGCGAGGTAGGGGTAGGAGGGCGGCCGCGGGACGCCGTCCAGGCCGAGCCAGGCCAGCCGCCGGTGTTCGAGCCGCATGACCGCCGGGCCCCACCGCCGCCTGGCGGGCCAGGCGACGGCCAGCAGAACGAGTTCGAGCAAGCCGGACAGCAGCCCGGCGAGCACGCCGGCCAGCCTCTTTCCGATGACTCCCGCCACGGCTGCGCAGTCTAGGCGTCGCGCCGGCGTAGGACGACGTACCCGGCGGCCAGGGCCGCCGCCGTCCACACGAGCAGCCACGCCAGCCCCTCACCCGGCGCGTACGGCATCGGCCCGCCCGTCATGTTCTCCACGCTCTCCATGAACGCCAGCCCCGCGAACATCGGCAGCCGCATCGAGGCGTCGATCAGCGCCGGCGCGCCGGTCATCATGATCAGCAGCGGCAGCCCCATCATCAGCAGGAACACCACGGTCAGCGTCCCCGCCGCGCTGCGCAGCGCCGCGCCGGCGCCGACGGTCAGCACGCCCACCAGCGCGCAGAACGCCCCCAGCCTGACCAGGTCACCCGCCGTCTCACCGGCCGCCAGCGTGACCGGCACCCCGAACGGCTCCATCCGCAGCAGCACGTACGTCAGCACCGCCCCCACGGCCCCGCTCACCACCCCGGTGACGAACATCACCGGCGCCACCACCAGCGCCTTCGCCGCCAGCAACCGCCCCCTGACCGGCGTCGCCTGCAACGCCACCCGGATCCCGCCGGAGGAGTACTCCGAGGTCACCACCAGCATCGCCAGCGCCACCAGCGCGAACTGGGCGAAGATCGCCGCGGACACGACCGGCTCCGTGGCGGCCAGCCGTTCCGTGCGCGGCTGCCCGTTGTGCGAGCCCAGGGCCGCGGCCACCGTGACCGAGGCCAGCACCATCAGCGCCGCCGCGCCCATCAGGCACCACCAGGTCGAACGGACCGACCACAGCTTGACCCACTCGGCGGAGATCGCCCGTCTCATACCCGGCTCCCGTACTCGGTGCTGTCCGCGGTCAGTTCGTGGAAGGCCTGCTCAAGCGAGGCCTCCTGGGTGCTCAGCTCGTGGAGCCTGATGCCGGCCTCGTGGGCCAGGTCGCCGATCCGCTCGGTCGTCGCGCCGGTGGCCACGAGCTGGCTCTCGCCCGTCCTGGACACCTCGACGCCGGCGGCGCGCAGCCGTACCGCGAGATCTCCGGCGTGCGGGGAGCGGATCCGCACCGCGCCCGCCGCGACCACCTCGCTCAGCGGCGCGTCCACGATCAGCTTCCCGCGCCCGATCACCACCAGATGGTCGGCGGTCAGCTGCATCTCGCTCATCAGATGGCTGGAGACGAAGACCGTCCTGCCCTCGTCGGCCAGGCCGCGCATCAGCCGCCTGATCCAGCGCACGCCGTCCGGGTCGAGCCCGTTGACCGGCTCGTCGAACATCAGCACCGCCGGGTCGCCCAGCAGCGCGGCCGCGATCCCGAGCCGCTGGCTCATCCCCAGCGACAGCGCGCCCGCGCGCCGCCCCGCCGCGCGGTCCATCCCGACGGTCTCCAGCACCTCGCCGACCCGGGACCGGCCGATGCCGTTGCTGCGGGCCAGCGCCAGCAGATGCGCCCGCGCCGAGCGCCCCGGATGCACGGCGCGCGCGTCCAGCAGCGCGCCGACCGTCCGCAGCGGGTTCTCGATCCTGTGGTACGGCCGGCCGCCCACGAGCGCCGTGCCCGCGTCCGGCCGGTCGAGTCCGAGGATCATGCGCATCGTGGTCGATTTCCCGGCGCCGTTCGGGCCCAGGAACCCGGTCACGGCGCCGGGCCGTACCTCCAGGGTGAGGTCGTCGACCGCGGTGCGCGCGCCGTAGCGCTTGGTCAGCCCGCGTAGTGTGATCATGCGTCAACGCTAGGGAAAGCCCAGGTGAGAGGCCATGGGGGCGGACCGTCGAGTCCGATGGGGGTTAACCGCCACCGAACGGCGAGTTCACCACTCCCTCCGTCGTCAGCCGCGTCAGCATGGTCTTCATCGCGTCGGCGTCGTTGAGATGCGGGAACGGCTCGTCCGGCACCTCGGCCCCCAGGAACGCGCACAGCGGCTCCCAGCCCTCGCGCACGTCGAAGACCAGCAGCCGCTCCGGCGCGATCGTGCGCCTGACGGTCTCGGTGTGCAGCTCGAAGAACTCCGTGGCCACCTCGACCGGCGGCATGTCGTGGGCCATCGCGAACTCCGGCCCGAACGCGGCCCGCCCGATCATGTCCAGCACGGGGTTCAGGCGGCGCATCGAGCCGAGGACCTCCTCGGCCCCGGGGGGCAGGCCGGTGGCGGCCAGCATCTTGGGGCCGTGGGAGACCAGCGCCTGCATGCTGGTGCGCCAGCGCGCCGGGTCGCGTACGGTCAGCACCACCTTGGCGTCCGGGTAGGCCTCGGCCTGTTCACGCCAGAAGTGGCTGGCCGGCCAGTCCATGGCCGAGCGGTAGCCCTCGAGGACGTGGTCCCAGTCGAGCGCGCGCCCCTCGGCCACGGGCAGCCAGCGGTCCACGTGATCCGGGTGGGTGAGGATCTCGAACATGTGGTAGCAGGGACCGAAGCCCAGCCGTTCCAGTGCGGCCTTCATCGAAGAGGTTCCCGTGCGCGGGAAGCCCGCGCCGATCACGTTCAGCATGTCGCCGTCTCCTCTGCCGGAAGATGTGCCTCTGATCATCGATACGTGCCGGACGAATAGCTGTCTACGAATACATGACTAACTGGAGAATTCTCCCGTTAGGACCTGTTGTCACGGACGAGCCGTTGGCCAAGATCGCTGCGAGGGCGGTGGAACCCGCACCGCTCCCGATCGAAGGGCCATGATGAAGAACCTCCTCAAGACCGCTGTGGTGGGCGTCACCGTTGCTGCGGCCAGCTTCGCTCTCGCCCAGCCCGCGCTGGCCAACTCCTTCTCCAGGAACGTGGGCGACGGCACCGTCAGCTACAACGACGGCACCGACAGCCTCTGCGTCGCGGCGTTCAACACCGAGGGCGCCCGCTGGGTGAAGGTCAAGCTCGTCCCGCTGTCCCGCCCCGGGCCCTCGCCGACGATCACCGACAACAACAACTACTACGGCCACCCGGGCAGCACCTGCGGCAGCCTGGCCACGGCCTACGAGGACACCCGCTACCGCGCCGACATCACCTCCTACTGGGGCGAGCGCGGCACCACCGTCACCCACAGCTCCACCACGTTCTACAGCTGATCGCCGGTTCCCCGGCCCGTGCCGCCGCGCGGGCCGGGGAAACCGCCGGCTTGGGGCTGGTGACCGGCGCGGAGGGGAACCGTACTGTGGGTCGTGTGACCGACTTTGACGTGCTTGTCATAGGTTCCGGGCCTGGCGGGCAGAAGGCGGCCATCGCGGCCGCCAAGCTGGAGAAGCGGGTCGCCGTCGTAGAGCGGCGCAACATGATCGGCGGCGTGTGCATCAACACCGGCACGATCCCCTCCAAGACACTGCGCGAGGCGGTGCTCTACCTCACCGGACTCAACCAGCGCGAGATGTACGGCCAGTCCTACCGGGTCAAGGACGATGTCACGGTCGCGGACCTGGGCATCAGGACCCAGCACGTGATCGGCCGCGAGGTCGACGTGATCCGCAGCCAGCTCTCCCGCAACCACGTCGCGGTGCTGACGGGCTCGGCGCGGTTCGTGGACCCCTACACCGTGGACGTCATCGACGAGCAGGGGCGTGACGTCAAGGTCAGCGCCGCGAAGATCATCATCGCCACGGGCACCCGCCCAGCGCGCCCCGAGTCCGTGGAGTTCGACGAAGAGACGATCATCGACTCCGACGGCATCCTGAACCTGCCTGCCGTCCCCGACTCACTGGTCGTGGTGGGCGCCGGGGTGATCGGAATCGAGTACGCCTCGATGTTCGCCGCCCTCGGCACCAAGGTCACCGTGGTCGAACGGCGCGAGCGCATGCTGGACTTCTGCGACCTGGAGATCGTCGAGGCGCTCAAGTACCACCTGCGCGACCTGGCCGTCACCTTCCGGTTCGGCGAGACGGTCGCCGCCGTCGAGAAGCGGCCCCGCGGGGCGATCACGCTGCTGGAGAGCGGCAAGAAGATCCCGGCCGAGACCGTCATGTACTCCGCCGGCCGCCACGGCATGACCGACGACCTGGGCCTGGACGCCGCGGGGCTGGCGGCCGACGACCGCGGGCGCATCTCGGTGGACTCCTTCTACCGCACCGCCGTACCGCACATCTACGCCGTCGGCGACGTGATCGGCTTCCCCTCGCTGGCCGCCACGTCGATGGAGCAGGGCCGCATCGCCGCCCACCACGCGTGCGGGGAGCCGCTGCGCGGGCTGTCGTCGCTGCAGCCGATCGGGATCTACACGATCCCCGAGGTCAGCTTCATCGGGCAGACCGAGGACGAGCTGACCCGCTCCCACGTCCCGTTCGAGGTGGGCATCTCCCGATACCGGGAGCTGGCCAGAGGCCAGATCATCGGCGACACGTACGGCATGCTCAAGCTCCTGATCTCGCCCGAGGACCGCTCCCTGCTGGGCGTGCACGTCTTCGGCACCGGCGCCACCGAGCTGCTGCACATCGGCCAGGCCGTCATGGGCTGCGGCGGCACCGTCGACTACCTCGTGGACGCGGTCTTCAACTATCCGACGCTGGCCGAGTCGTACAAGGTGGCCGCGCTCGACGCGGTCAACAAGCTCAGAAGGGTCGCGAAGTTCGAGCTGTGAGATAGGGAGATATCCCTACATACGCCGAGAAGAAAGGCCGCTACGCTCCTGCCGATCCATCAGACCGGGAGGGACCGATGCGGCGCTGGCTGCCCGCCTACCTCATGCTGGCGCTCGTCTGGGGCAACAGCTTCTTCTTCATCAAAGTCGCCGTCGGCGAGCTGCATCCGCTGCAGGTGTCGTTCACCCGCATGGTGATCGGCGCGGCCACGCTGCTGGCCGCGCTGGCGATCAGCCGCAAGGCGCTGCCGCGCGACCCGCGGCTCTGGGGCCACTTCCAGGTGGCCTCGGTCGTGCTGACGACGCTGCCGTTCACGCTGTTCGCCTGGGGCGAGCAGTACGTCTCCTCCGTCGTGGCCGCCATCTGGAACGCCACCACGCCCCTGTGCACGCTCGCCTTCACGCTGCTGCTGCGCGCCGAGAAGCCGACCGCGAGCCGGGTGGCGGGGCTCGGGCTCGGGTTCGCCGGGGTCATGGTGGTGCTCGGCGTCTGGCAGCCGATGGCCGGAGGGCAGCTCGGCGGCAGCCTCGCCTGCTTCGCCGCCGCGCTCTGCTACGGCGTCGGCGGCGCGTACATGGGCCGGTTCATCACCGGGCGGCGCACCGAGGCGCCCGTGGTGCTGGCCACGGGACAACTGCTCAGCGGGGCCGCGCAGCTCGGCGTGATCACCCTCGTCGCCGGGGTGCCGCTGGTGGACACCACGGTCTCGGCCGGGGTGTGGTGGAGCATGCTCGCGCTCGGCGGGCTCGGGACCGGCGTGGCCTACCTGCTGTTGTACTGGGTGCAGGGGCAGGCGGGCGTGACGACCACCTCGACGGTGACCTATCTGCTGCCGGTCGTCGCGGCGCTGTCCGGGCTGGTGATCCTGGGCGAGGCGCTGACCTGGAACCAGCCGGTCGGCGCCGTGGTCATCCTGGTGGCCATCGCGCTGACCCAGGGGGCGATCCGGCTGGGGCGAGGCGGCGCCGTACCCCTGGACGGGCCCGTGAAGACCCGCGCGGACGCCTGAGCGCTCACTCCTCCGGCGGTTTGCGCCCGCGCGCGGCGGGCGGCTTCTTGCGCCCGGCCACGAGCGTGTCGCCGGGCGCCGTCTCGTCCGGGCCACCGTTACGGCGGCGCGGCCGGGGATGCGGCGCGGTGTCCTCGGTGGCGCCGGGCGGGTCCGCGGGCTTCTGCGGCTCCTCCTTGGCCGGGGCGGCGATCTCCGGCGCCGACGGCTCCCGCAGCGAGGCGATGACCTGGTCGGCCTCGTTGTCGGCGGCGAACTCCGAGGCCGCCTCCGACTCCCTGCGCCTGATGACCACCATGTGGTCCACGGAGATGCGCCCGGCGCCCACGACGGCCAGCAGGATCGCGGCGGCGCCCAGGGCGATGAGCTCGTTGGTGGTGACGGGGTTGAGCGGCGGCGCGATCAGGAAGACGGCCAGCGCCTCGACGAAGAGGATGAGCCCGGTGACCGGCACGGCCAGCCCGGCGATGAGCAGCGCGCCGCCGATGAGCTCGGTGAGCATGGTGACGGTGGCCCAGGCTCCGGGCGCGGGCGCGCCCTGCCTGGAGAAAGCCTCGCCCGTGGCCAGCAGCCCGACCTGCAGCTTGCTCCAGCCGTTGGCGAAGAAGAGGCCGCCCACGCCGACGCGGGCCACTAAAGCGGCTATGTCTCGCATTGCCTGTCTCACGGTTGATGCCTGCCCTGAACGGGACATCACACACCTCAATCGCGGCGAAGCAGCGTGGCCACCGCGAGGGCGGTCAGGCTGAGGAGGACCACGCTGACCACGACCGTCGTGTGCAGCGCGTTGACGAAGGCCCAGCGCGCGGCGCCGAGCAACTCGCGTCCGGCGTCGCCGCCGACCTGGTCGGCGACGTGGGCCGCGCCCGCCAGCGACTGCCTGGCCTGGTCCATGCCGCCTTCCGGCACACCGGGTACGGCCGGCAGCGCGGGAGAGTAGGCGAGGGTGGTGATGGTGCCCAGCACGGCCACGCCGAGCCCGGCGCCGAGCTCGTAGGCGGTCTCCTCGATGGCCGCCGCCCCGCCCGCCCGCGACTCGGGGCAGGCGGACATGATCGTGTCGGAGGCCGCGAGCAGCGCCACCTGCACGCCGAACCCAATGCCGACGAAGCAGAGCGCGAGCATCACGGGATGCCCCTCGACGCCCCAGGTCAGCGTGGGCGACAGGGAGAGCGCCACCAGCGCGAGGCCGCCGCTCATGGTGGCCCGCATGCCGATCCTCGGCAGGATGCGCGCGGCGGCCAGCCCGCCGGAGATCGCGGCGACGACCAGCGGCAGCATGCGTACGGCAGCCTGCAGCGGGCTGTCGCCGAGCACGAGCTGCAGGTACTGGGCCAGCATCAGCTGCAGCCCGACCAGGGCGAAGACGCCGAGCAGCACCCCGGCGACCCCGGTGGTGAACTCCCGGCGGCGAAACAGCCCGACGTCCAGCAGCGGCGCGGCCAGCCCGCTCTGCCGCCTGACGAACCACACCAGCAGCGCCACCCCCGCCGAGAAGACCAGCAGGGCGGCGCCGAACGGCATCAGGCCGCCAGAACCCGCCTCCTTGAGCCCGAAGGCCAGCGCCAGGATGCCGAACACGGACAGGGCGGCGCTGAGCGCGTCCCAGCGGCGCCCGCCGCGCTCGCGTGACTCCGGCAGCAGGCGGGTCGCGGCGGGCAGCAGCACGAGCAGGATGGGCACGTTGATCAGGAAGACCGCGCCCCACCACCAGCCGACCAGTACGCCGCCGACGAGTGGGCCGACCGCCGCGCCTCCCGCGGCCACCGCGCTCCAGACGCCCAGCGCGACGGCGCGCTCGCGCCGGTCGGTGAAGACCTGGCGGATGATCGAGAGCGTGGCCGGCATGATCATGGCCCCGCCGACGCCGAGCAGCGCGCGGGCCCCGATGAGCATGGCCGGGGTGGTCGCGGCCGAGGCCAGCGCGGAGGCCACGCCGAAGATCACGAACCCGGTCAGCACCAGCCGCTTGCGCCCGTAGCGGTCACCGAGCGTGCCGAACAGGATGAGCAGCGGCGCCACGATCAGGGAGTAGACGTCGATGATCCACAGCAGTTGCACGGCCGAGGGCTCCAGCGCGGCCGTCAGCGCGGGCACCGCGATGTGGAGCACCGTGGCGTCCACGGTGATCAGCAACAGGCTCAGGCACAGCAGCACCAGCACGGCCCAGCGGTTGTCGTTTCCGACCCGCTGGGCCCGTTTGACGATGGGCGCGGCCTGGGTGACGGTCATGGAACCCCCTGCGGGCCGCCTCGGTCGCAACGGGCCCGCGTAAGCATGCGTGGCAGCTTAGGCGATGTGCGGCACTTGGCATAGCGGTATCGGATGATCCACATCTCGCCCCGACCTCTCTAGAGAGATACAGGCATATGTCCGGATCTATGAAAGCTCTACCAACCCACCGATCATGACCGTGTGGGGAAAGACGAAACGGGCGACGACCCTGATCGATCCCCGCGCGAATGGTGTGCTTTGTCGGCGGCCCGGCTGCGCGACGGCCGCCCGGAGTCCGCGCTCGAAGCCGCCCAGAAGGCCGCGGGACTCGACCCCGACGCCGAATGGGCCCACCGACTGATCAGCCTCGCCGAGGAACGGCTCGGCCGCGACGCCGAGGCCCTCGCGCACGCCGAGCACGCCGTACGGCTGGCCCCCGGATCCTGGCCGGCCCGCCTGCGCCTGTCCGCCGCCCAGCGCCGCGCCCCCGGCGGCTGGGAGCAGGCGGTCCGCCAGGCGGAGCTGGCCCGCGCCTTCGCCCCGGAAGAGCTGACCCCGCACCTCCAGCTCGGCGACCTGGCCCTGATCCGCGGCGAGCACCGCCGGGCCAGGACCGCCTACGCCGCCGCTCTGGAGCGTGACATCGCCCACCCGCAGACCCGCGTCAACCTCGGCCTCGCCTGGCTGCGCTGGGACAGCCCCCGCGCCCACCACGACCCCGCCTGGCCGCTCGACCCGCGCGAGAGCGGCCGCGCCCGGCGGGCCCTGGAGGTGTGGTCGCGCCAGACCCGCCTGCTCCTCGCCGTGGCCACGCTGGCCATCGGCTTCGCCGCCCTGAGCCTCGACCTGGGGCCGCAGGCCCGGCTGGGCGGCGCCGCCGTCCTGGTGGCCGTGGCCGTGCTGACGGTGCGGCAGGCGCGCAGGATCGGCGTGTGGGCCCACGTGCCCGCCATGTTCGGCCGCGCGCCCTGGCTGGGCACGTCGGTGGTGTCGGCGCTGGTCGCGGTGGCCGCGTTCGCCGCCTGGCTGGTGCTACCGGCGTTCACCTCCGCGCTCGACCCGGTCTGGGCCGGACTGACCGGCATCCTCGTGCTCGGCTGGCCCGCCCTGGCCGTCCTGCACGGGCTCGGCGGCGTCTGGCGGGGGCGTCCGCTGCGGGCGCTGGAGGAGTTCGCGCTGGCCCGCGGGGAGCGCGAGGGGCGGCGGAACACCGGGGTCGTGCTGTGGATCGTTCTCGGCCGGGTCTGGTCGGTACTGGTGCCGCTGGTCCTCGGGGCGCTCGTGCTGGAGCCCCGGGCGGCGGTGGTGGCGCTGGCGGTGCCGTACCCGTTGATGGAGGCCTATCGCAAGGCCCGCCACGGCGAGGACCGGTGGCTGCTGGCGGCGGCGCTGCTGGTCGTGGTGGCGGCGCCGGCGTGCGCGGCCGGGGGAGTGTTCGCGCTGGCCTGGGCCTGGTGGGCGGGCCTGGGCGCGCTCGGCGCGGTCGTGGCGCTCTTCGCGCTGCGCGGCGCGCGCGCCTGGTGGCGCGGCGCCCCGGGCCCGTGGCGGGCCTCTCTGATCATGTGCGAGCCGCTGCTCGGCGACGCCCCGTCGGTGACCCTTTCTCCCGAGGTACGGCAGGCCTTCGCCTATGCCAGATCCGTGGTGCTCTCCTACGCCGACCCGGCGGGCCCACGCGTCGTGGGCGCGGTCGCCTCCGTGACCAGGGCCGGCGAACTGCGCCTGATCGCCGAGCCGCAGGCCTGGGCCGCGGTCGAGGCCGACCCGAGGGTGTCGGTGTTCGCCGCCGACCCGCTGCAGCGCCGGTTCTGGGTGGAGGTACGCGGCATCGCCCTGGCCGGTTCCGACGCGCTGCGGGTGACACCGAGCCACGTTCTGGTGGGGGAGTTCCCCGGGCGGCACCAGCGCCGCTAACGCCAGGAGATGGATCTGCTGCGCACCCCCGAAGCGCGCTTCGCGAACGTGCCGGACTTCCCCTACGAACCGCGCTACGCCGAGGTCCTGGTACGAGGCGGGCCCCGCCGCCTCCTGCTGGACGAGCTCGGCCTGACCGGCATCACCCTCGTCGGCCAGGACTGGGGCGGGCTGATCGGGCTGCGCGTCGTCGCCGAGCACCCGGAGCGCTTCGCCAGGATCGTCGCCGCCAACACGGGCTTGCCGACCGGTGACATTCCCATGCCCGAGGTCCGGCACCGTTTCAAGGACGCCGTCACGACCGCGCCCGTGCTCGACATCGCCAGATTCGTCCAGTCCGGGTGCGCGAGCGAGCTTTCGCCGGCCGTCCGGGACGCCTACGACGCGCCCGTCCCCGGCGAGAGCTACAAGTCCGGTCCGCGCGCCATGCCCGGCTTGGTCCCCGACACGCCCGAAGATCCGGCCGCGCCCGCCAACCGCGCTGCCTGGCAGATCCTCACCACGCTCGGCCTGCCGTTCCTCGTGGCCTTCTCCGACGGAGATCCCATCACCGGCGGCATGGCGCCCATCCTGAAGCGGACCATGGCCGGGGCCGCCGGGCTGGAGCATCCCGTGATCGCCGGGGCCGGCCGCTACCTCCAGGAGGACGCGGGGGCGGAGCTGGGCCGGCGCATCGCCGCATTCGTCACCGCCACCTGGCGTGTCAGGTGCGCCCAATCGTCGGTCCGGTGCGGTATAACCGGGGTCGGACCGGGGAGGCGTGATGCGGGAGTCCGACAGGACCCGGCCGGCGGGCAGAGCCGCCGCACGGGATCTGTTCGAGCAGGTGAGGTTGCGATATTTCCAGCTTCCCCCGGCCGTGCGCCGGGTGCTCTACATCGGCGTGCTCGTCGCCGCCGTGGGCATCGCCGCGGCGCTGGGCTGGGATCTGTTCCAGACCTTCCTGGTGACGGTGGCGCTGCTGGCGTTCACGGCTCTGACCTTGCGCTTCCCACGCGCCGCCGCCACCGCGCTGGTGGCGGTGGGCTGGCTGGCGTTGCTGCCGGTCTACTCGACGATGGTGTTCGAGCCGCGCTCGGCCGCGCCCATGCTCCTCATGGTGCTGGTGGTGCCGGTGGTGGGCATCGCCCATCTCATCCGCTGGGTGCCGCCGTGGCTCACCACGCTCATGGCGCTCGTGCCCGCCGGTTCCCTGGCCGCCGCGCTCGCCCCGGTCTCCGAGAGCGTGGCCCTGTGGGCGGCCTACGGCGCCGCCGGCGCGGTCCTGCTCTACCGCTTCGTCGCGGCCCGCCAGGCCAAGGCCCAGCTGACCTCCGAGGAGCAGGTACGCGTAAGGGGCCGCGACGGCAGGCAGGAGGCGCAGCCGGAGCGCGGCGCCCCGCAGAAGCCGATCTCGGTCGAGGAGGCGCTCGCCGAGCTGGAGAGCATGATCGGGCTGTCGCCGGTCAAGGACCAGGTCCGTTCGATCGCCGCCTCCATCGAGGCCTCCAGGCTCCGCGCCGAGGCGGGCTACTCGGCCGAGCGGCCCACCCGCCACTTCGTCTTCGTCGGCCCGCCCGGCACCGGCAAGACCAGCGTCGCCCGCACCCTCGCCAAGATCTTCTACGCGTTCGGCCTGCTGGAGACGCCGCAGGTGGTCGAGGCGCAGCGGGCCGACCTGGTCGGCGAGTTCCTGGGCGCGACCGCGATCAAGACCAACGAGCTGGTCGACCGGGCGCTCGGCGGGGTGCTGTTCATCGACGAGGCCTACAGCCTGATCAACTCCTCCGACGGCCAGCCCGACCGCTTCGGCGCCGAAGCGGTGCAGACGCTGCTCAAGCGGGCCGAGGACGACCGGGAACGGCTGATCATCATCCTGGCCGGCTACGAGCAGGAGATGGCCGGCTTCCTGACCTCCAACCCGGGCCTGGCCAGCCGCTTCGCCACCCGCGTGCGCTTCCCCAGCTACTCGCCGGCCGAGCTGGCCGAGATCACCGAGCTGCTCCAGGGCCGCCGCGGCGACCGCATGGGGGTGGGCGCGCCCGCCGCGCTGCTCGGCCTGTTCGAGGACGTCCAGCGCCGCGGCCTGGTCGACGAGCTGGGCAACGCCCGCTTCGTACGCAGCCTGGTCGAGGCGGCCGCGCAGGCCCGCGACGTGCGCGTGGTCGGCGCCGGCGGCACCCCCACCACCGAGGACCTCGTCACCACCACCACGGCCGACCTCACCAAGGCCTTCGACGAGCTGACCGCCCGCTTCCGCGGCTACGAGGCCACGCCCACGCTGGAGGAGGCGCTCGGCGACCTCGACCGCATGGCCGGCCTGGAGCCGGTCAAGCGCCAGGTCCACGCGATCGCCGCCCAGCTCCAGGTGGCCAGGATGCGCCAGGAGCGCGGGCTGCCCACGCCGCCGCAGACCCGGCACTTCGTCTTCGCGGGCCCGCCCGGCACCGGCAAGACCACCGTGGCCCGCGTCATCGGCCGCATCTTCGCCGCGCTCGGCCTGCTGGCCAGGCCCGACGTCGTCGAAGCCCACCGCGCCGACCTGGTCGGCCAGCACCTCGGCGCCACCGCGATCAAGACCAACGAGCTGGTCGACCGGGCGCTCGGCGGGGTGCTGTTCATCGACGAGGCCTACAGCCTGGTCAACCCCGGCTACTCCGGCGGCGACGCCTTCGGCAACGAGGCCGTGCAGACGCTGCTCAAGCGCGCCGAGGACGACCGCGACCGGATCGTCATCGTGCTGGCCGGCTACCAGCGCGAGATGGACGCCTTCCTGGCCACCAACCCCGGCCTGGCCAGCCGCTTCAACCAGCGCGTGGCCTTCCCCAGCTACAGCCCGGGTGAGCTGTCGGAGATCGCCGCCCTGCTGGCCGACAAAGCCGGCGACCGCTTCGACGAGGCGGCCCTGCGCGACCTCGACGAGGTGTTCGCCTGGGTGTGCGGGGAGAAGCTCATCGACGGGCTCGGCAACGGCCGCTTCGCCCGCTCGCTGTTCGAGCGGGCCGCGCTCCGGCGCGACGTGCGCCTGGCCGCGCTGGGCGTCGACGCCAGCTCCGCCGAGCTGACCACTATCACCAGCGAGGATGTCCGGGCAGCGGTGGACGAACTATCCGGACGCTAACGTAACTCCTCTTTGACACTTGGCTGCGGCCTCTCCGTTACATGGTGTAGCACTATGACTACGGAGGGGAGGTGTGGATGGCGGGGTTCCTGGCTCGCAGGCTGCTCAACTATCTGGTGCTGGTCGCGGTGGCGTCGAGTCTCGCGTACATGCTGGCGGCCGGCGCGCTCGACCCGCGTTCCAACTACGCCGACCGCACCCCCAAGCCGCCGCCCGCCGTCGTCGACGCCCAGTTGACCGCGCTCAACCTCAACGACAAGACCCCGCTCATCCAGCGCTACGCGACCTGGGCGGCCGGGGTGCTCCACGGCGACTTCGGCAAGACCGTCACCGGCACCTCCGTCAACGAGGACCTCGCCCGGCGGGCCGGCGTCACCTTCCGGCTGGTCCTGCTCGGGCTGATCTGCGGCAGCCTGGTCGGCGTGCTGGTGGGCGCGTACGCGGCGGTCAAGCAGTACGGGTTGTTCGACCGGCTCTCGACGGGGATGTCGTTCCTCGTCCTCGCGATCCCCGTGGTCGTGCTGGCCACCATGCTCATCCTCGTCGGCACCTGGCTCAACGAGAACCTCTTCGGCGCCCAGGTCTTCCTGGTCAGCGGCGAGTACTCCGACGGCCTCGACACCGGGTTCTGGGGCGGCGTGCTCGACCGGCTGCAGCACCTCATCCTGCCGACGGTCTCGCTGTCGCTCGGCCTGATCGCCACCTTCAGCCGCTACCAGCGCAACATGATGCTCGACGTGCTCGGCGCCGACTTCATCCGCACCGCCGTGGCCAAGGGGCTGAGCAGGCGCAAGGCGCTGACCAGGCACGCGCTGCGCACCGCGCTGATCCCCGTCGTCACCTACTTCGCCTTCACCTTCGGCACGCTGCTGACCGGGGCCACGTTCACCGAGAAGATCTTCGGCTGGCACGGGCTCGGCGAGCAGCTGATCAACTCGATCTTCACCAACGACGTCAACACCGTGGCCGCCATCGCCTTCCTCGCCGCCATCGCCGTCCTGGCCGCCTCGCTCGCGGCCGACGTGCTCCACGCCGCCCTCGACCCGCGGGTGAGAACGGCATGAGCCTGCAGGAGGAGGAGCTCGCCGAAGAGCTCCGGCAGCCGCCGCGCGCGCCCTCGCGGCTGCGGATGGTGGGCAGCCGCTTCTTCGGTTCCGCGCAGGGGCGGATCGGCTTCGCCGTACTGGCGCTGATGTTCCTGCTGGCCTTCGTGGGGCCGCTGTTCAGCCCGTGGACCTACACCGACAAGGACTTCACCGCCTTCCTGCAGCCGCCCTCTTCGCGGCACTGGTTCGGAACGCTCCAGACCGGCGCCGACGTCTACGCGGTCACGCTGCGCGGCATGCAGAAGTCGCTGATCGTGGGTCTGCTGGCGGCGCTGCTGTCCACGGCGCTGGCCGCGATCGTCGGCGCCTTCGCCGGCTACTTCGCCGGCTGGACCGACCGCACGCTGAGCTGGATCACCGAACTGCTGCTTGTGCTGCCCGCCTTCCTCATCCTGGCGATCATGTCGCCGCTGTTCGGCGACGGGCAGTGGGTGCTGTTCGTGGTCATGCTGGCGCTGTTCCTCTGGATGGTCACCTCGAAGATCGTCAGGGGGATGACGATCTCGCTGAAGCACCGCGAGTACATCCAGGCCGCCCGCTTCATGGGCGTCCCGCCCGTGACGATCATCTTCCGGCACGTGATCCCCAACCTGTCGTCGCTGCTCATCGTCGACGCCACGCTCAACGTCAGCGCCGCCATCCTCACCGAGACCTCGCTGTCGTACTTCGGCTTCGGCATCCAGCCGCCCGACGTCTCCTTCGGCACGCTCATCGCCGACGGCGCCAAGACCGCCGTCTACGCGCCGTGGACGTTCTGGTTCGTGGCCGCGCTGCTGGTGGTCACCGTGCTGGCCGTCAACCTCATCGGCGACGCCCTGCGCGACGCGTTCGACCCGTCCGCCGCACGGAAGGGGCGGCGATGACCGCGGGGGAGCCGGTGCTGGAGGTGCGCGACCTGCACGTCACCTTCGGCGACGTGCGCGCCGTGCGCGGCGTCAGCTATGCCGTACGGCCCGGCGAGGTCCTCGGCATCGTCGGCGAGTCCGGCTCCGGCAAGTCCGTCACCTCCGCCGCGGTCATGGGACTGCTGCCCCCGAGCGCCACCGTCACCGGCTCGGTCCGGCTCGCGGGCCAGGAGCTCATCGGCGCGCCGGAGAAGCGGCTGACCGCCCTGCGCGGCAAGACGATCTCCATGGTCTTCCAGGACCCGCTGTCGGCCCTCACCCCCGTCTACCGCGTCGGCGACCAGATCGCCGAGGCGGTGCGCGTCCACCAGAAGGTCACCAAGGAGCAGGCCATGGTCCGGGCGGTGGAGCTGCTCGACCTGGTCGGCATCCCCAACCCGGGTCAGCGGGCGCTGGGCTTTCCCCACGAGTTCTCCGGCGGCATGCGCCAGCGGGCGGTCATCGCCATGGCCATCGCCAACGACCCCGACGTGATCATCTGCGACGAGCCGACCACCGCGCTCGACGTCACCATCCAGGCGCAGGTGCTGGAGGTGCTGAAGACGGCCCAGCGGGAGACCGGCGCCGCGATCGTCATGATCACCCACGATCTCGGGGTGGTGGCCGGGTTCGCCGACCGGGTGCTGGTGATGTACGCGGGGCGGCCGGTCGAGGTGGGGGCGGTGGACGACATCTACTACCGGATGCGCATGCCGTACACGGTGGGGCTGCTCGGTTCGATCCCGCGCGTCGACCGGGGCGCGCGGCAGCCGCTGGTGCCCATCGAGGGCGCGCCGCCCTCGCCCGCCGCGCTGCCGCCCGGCTGCCCGTTCGAGCCGCGCTGCCCGATGGCGGTCGAGGAGTGCTCGGTGGCCGAACCGGCGCTGCTCCAGGTCGGGCACGGCCACGAGGCGGCCTGCATCCGCTGGGCCGACGTCGGGGTCAGGCCGCCGGGCCGGCACGCCGCCCAGGGCGCGGCGGCCGTCCGCGGGGGGCGGGGCGCGCAGGAGGTGGTCCTGCACGTGGACGGGCTGGTCAAGCAGTATCCGCTGATGAAGGGCTCGTTGTTCAAGCGCAGGGTCGGCACCGTGCAGGCGGTGGCCGGGATCAGCTTCGACATCCGCCAGGGCGAGACGCTCGGGCTGGTCGGGGAGTCCGGCTGCGGCAAGACGACGACGCTGATGGAGATCCTGGAGCTGGTCAAGCCGCAGGACGGCCGGATCGTCGTGCTCGGCCGGGACACCGCGCGCATGGCCGCCGGCGACCGGATGGCGATCAGGCGCGACATGCAGGTCGTCTTCCAGGACCCGCTGGCCTCGCTCGACCCGCGGATGACCGTGCACGACATCCTGGCCGAGCCGCTGCGCACCCACCGGCGCGGCGACACCGGCTCGCGGGTGCGCGAGTTGCTGCGGCTGGTCGGCCTCGACGAGTCCCACGCCGCCCGCTACCCGCAGGACTTCTCCGGCGGCCAGCGCCAGCGCATCGGCATCGCCCGCGCGCTGGCGCTCGAACCCAGGCTGGTCGTCCTGGACGAGCCGGTCTCCGCGCTCGACGTCTCGATCCAGGCCGGCGTGATCAACCTGCTCGACGCGCTGAAGTCCAGGCTCGGCCTGTCCTACCTGTTCGTCGCGCACGACCTGGCCGTCGTGCGCTACATCGCCGACCGGGTGGCCGTCATGTACCTGGGCCGGATCGCCGAGATCGGCCAGGTGGACACCGTCTACGACGGGCCCATGCACCCCTACACGCAGGCGCTGCTGTCGGCGATCCCGCTGCCCGACCCGCGGCGCGAGCGCACCCGGCGCCGGATCCTGCTCGACGGCGACCTGCCCAGCCCCGCCGACCCTCCCTCCGGGTGCCGCTTCCGTACCCGCTGCCCCAAGTTCAGGACGCTCGCGGAGAGCGAGCGGTCCCGGTGCGTGGAAAGCGAGCCCGAGGTACGCGCGCTGGCCCACGACCACGGCGTGGCCTGCCACTACGCCGAGAAGCTCGAAGTCGTACAGAACCACGAGGAGTCACATCCATGAAGGCATCACGTCTCGCCCTCGCCGCCGTGCTGACCGGCTCGCTGGCTCTGGCGGGCTGCGGTGGCGGCGGCAGCGGCGGATCGGCGGGCGGCAGCGGCGCCGGACCGTCCGGCGACGGCGCCGCGGTCAAGGCGTTCGACATCAACCTTCAGCCGCGCGAGCGGGTCCGCGACGGCGGCACACTGCGCTGGGGGCTCAACGAGTTTCCCTCGCAGTGGAACCGCAACCACGTCGACGGCAACCTCCTCATGGCCTCCGTGGTCAGCAACGCCCTGCTCCCGTGGCCCTTCCGCTCGAACGAGAAGGCCGAGATCTCCGTCAACCCCGACTACCTCGTCGATGCGAAGATCACCGAGAGCGCTCCCAAGCAGGTGGTCACCTACACGCTCAACCCGAAGGCCAAGTGGTCCACCGGCGACCCGATCACGTGGGAGGACTACGCGGCCCAGTGGAAGGCGCTCAACGGCCGCGACACCGCCTTCCGGATCGTCTCGCCGACCGGTTACCAGGACATCGAGAGCGTCAGGAAGGGCAAGGACGACTACGAGGTGGTCGTCACGTTCGCCCGGCCCTTCGCCGACTGGCAGTCGCTGTTCGGGCCGCTGCTGCCGAAGTCCGCCAACGGCTCGCCCGAGGCCTTCAACACCGGCTGGCTCAACAAGATCCCGGTGACGGCGGGGCCGTTCGCGTTCAAGGCCTTCGACCAGACCGCCAAGACGATCACGATCGTCCGCGACGAGACGTGGTGGGGCGACCGGGCCAAGCTCGACCAGATCATCTACCGCGCCTCCGAGCAGGACTCCCTGATCGGCGCGTTCGGCAACGGCGAGCTCGACATCACCGACGTCGGCCCCTCCGCCCCCGACTACGCCCGCGCCAGGTCCACCTCGGGCGCCGAGGTACGCCAGGCCGCCGGCCCCGACTTCCGCCACTTCACCTTCAACGGCTCCAGCGAACCGCTCAAGGACGTCAACGTCCGGCAGGCGATCCAGCTCGGCATCAACCGGCAGGCCATCGCCCAGTCCGACCTGCAGGGCCTGGACTGGCCGATCACGCTGCTGAACAACCACTTCTTCATGAACACCCAGGAGGGCTACCAGGACAACGCCGGCGAGCTCGGCGTCTACAACCCGGAGAAGGCCAAGCAGATGCTGGACGCCGCCGGGTGGAAGCTCGTGGGCAATGTCAGGCAGAAGGACGGCAAGCCGCTCGACCTGCGGTTCGTCGTGCCGACCGGGGTGCAGCTGAGCAAGTCGGAGGGCGAGCTGGCCCAGAACATGCTCGCCCAGATCGGCGTCAAGCTCACGCTGAAGGCGGTGCCGAGCGACGACTTCTTCACCAAGTACGTCATCCCCGGCAACTTCGACATCACGCCGTTCGCCTACATCGGCACGCCGTACCCGGTGTCGAGCAGCTACGGCATCTACGTGAACTCGCCCGACGGCGGCAAGACCTGGAACGCCAACTTTGGCAGGACCGGCTCGGCGGCCATCGACGCCGCCATGCAGAAGGCCGGGTCCGCGCTCGACCCCGCACAGGCGCGGACCGAGACGAACCAGGCCGACAAGCTGATCTGGCAGGAGGTCAACGTGCTGCCGCTGTATCAGCGCCCGCAGAACGTGGCGACCAAGGCCAACCTCGCCAACGCGGGCGCCCGCGGCTTCTACGACCTGCGCTACCAGGACATCGGCTTCACCAAGTGACGGTTAGCCGTAGTTGATGACGGAGGAGATGCGGTCGTTCCAGCCGAGACTGTCGAGTTCCCGCATCTCCTGGTACGGCTGGACGTGCAGCGAGGCGCCCCCCAGATCGATGTGGTCGTAGTAGGCCACGTGGCAGTCGTTGGTGCTCATGGAGCTGATCGTGTCGTTCCAGGACGGCGAGGTGGGCCAGCCGCCGCGCCGCTTGATGGCGAGGTTGGGCCAGTAGTAGCCGGCCTGCAGCCAGAACCAGTCGCCGCCGTAGTGGTGGTGCTCGAACATCTGTACCTCCCTCGCCGCCGCCTGGACGCGCGGGCGCGTCTGCGCGGCCGCCCAGGCGGCGGCGCGCAGGTGCCGGCCGTCGGTGAAGGCGTGCAGGGTGGGGCCGGTGTCGTCGAGGGCGAAGGTGAGCGGCTGGCCGTTGAAGCGCGTGATGTCGGCCGGGTCGTACGCCACGCCGTCCACCACCAGGGCCATCCGCGGCGGCCGGTGCACGATGGCGGGGTCGCTCGCCGGCCCGTGCAGCGTGCTCAGGCCGCTCACCCGGCTGGGCTGGGCGGGCGGAGGCTGGGTGAGCGCGTGGCCGACGAACTCCGGCAGCGTGGTGATGCCGCGCTCGCTGAGCACCTCCAGGACGTCCTCCTCGCTGATGCCGCCAACATGGGCGGAAAAATCCAGCAATCGCTCCACCTCGCGCCGCGTCTCCGTGGTGATCGGTTCTCTGCTCACGTCGCTCTCCTTTCGGCCGCACCGTCGCGGCCAGGGACGCCATGTTCTCCGTGGCCCGCGGGGGCGGGCCAGTAGCCGCACTGTGACACCTTGACTACTTCTCGCGACTTTCAGTCAAGATGAGCGTCTAGGCGGGTCAGGTGTAGAAAGGGGCACGTGAATGTTGCGGTGACCTGGTCGCAGGTACTGGCATGGCGGCTGCGGCGCCAGCACGTGAGCGGCCCCGGCGCCGACGACCCCGTGGCGGTGGCCAGGCGCCTGTGCGGGATACAGACCCAGGTGGCCTCCTCGGCCCAGCAGGCGGTCGCGGTACGCAGCGCGCGCCCCGACCCCGGCGCCGTCGACCGGGCCCTGTGGCAGGAGCGCACGCTGGCCAAGACCTGGGTGATGCGCGGCACCCTGCACCTGGTGCCGGGCGACCGGCTGCCCGACTACTGCGCCGCCCTGGCCACGCTGCGGTTTTGGGAGAAGGGCGTGTGGCAGCGCGGCCACGGCGTGAGCGCGGCCGAGATCACGGCGATCGTCGAGGCGGTCCCGAAGGCGCTGGGCGGCCAGACCCCGCTGACCCGCGAGGAACTGGTCGACGCCGTCGTGGCCGGCACCGGCGACGCCCACCTGCGCGAGGCGCTCACCTCGGGATGGGGCGCGCTGCTGAAACCCCTGAGCAGGCTGGGCGAGCTGTGCTACGGCCCGCCCCGCGACGGCAAGGTCACCTTCACCACGCCGCGCGACTGGCTGCCGTCCTGGCCCGCCGAACCGCCGCCCCAGGAAGAGGCCGGCGTCCGCGTCCTGCGCGACTACCTGGGCGCCCACGGACCGGCCTCGCCGGAGACGTTCGACAGGTGGCTGTTCGGCGGCGTCGCGAAGAAGTCGGTGCTGAAGGGCTGGTTCCGCGACCTGGCGCCCGAGCTGACCGAGATCGACGTGGACGGCGAACCCCTGCAGGCCCTCACCGAGCACCTGGACGACCTGGCCGCCACCCGGCCGTCGGAGGAGGTCCACCTGCTGCCAGGCTTCGACCAGTACATCCTCGCCGCGCCCCGGAACCTGGCGGCGCTCGTCCCGCCCGCGGTCAAGCCCAAGGTCAGCCGTGCGGCGGGCTGGATCTCGCCCGTGGTGGTCCACCAGGGCCGGGTGGCCGGGGTGTGGGAGCCCAAGGACATGAAGGTGGAACTGTTCGAGGACGTCCCCGCGGGCCCGCTCGCCGAAGCGGTGACCGGGATGCGGGCGCTGCTGGCCGAGCTGTGACACTGGAGTCATGACCCGAGACTTCGCGCAGGTCGACGTTTTCACCGACACCGCCTACCGAGGCAACCCGCTGGCCGTGGTCCTCGACGGCGACGGGCTGAGCACCGAGGACATGCGGCGCTTCGCCCACTGGACGAACCTGTCAGAGACCACGTTCGTCCTGCCGCCCACCACCCCCGAGGCCGACTACCGGGTCCGGATCTTCACCCCCACCACCGAACTGCCGTTCGCCGGCCACCCCACGCTCGGCACCTGCCACGCCTGGCTGGAGGCCGGGGGCAAGCCCGCCGGCGGGGACACGATCGTGCAGGAGTGCGGCGCGGGCCTGGTCGACGTGCGGCGCACCGCCGGCGGGCTGGCCTTCGCCGCGCCGCCGCTGCTACGCGAGGGGCCGGTGGAGGAAGAACTGATCGAACGCCTGGCCGAGACGCTCCGCATCGACCGCACCGCGATCGTGGACGCGCAGTGGGCCGACAACGGGCCCGGGTGGGTGGCGGTGCTGCTGGGCAGCGCGCGGGAGGTGCTGGAGGTGCGGCCCGGCGTCGTGGACCTGGACATCGGGGTGGCGGGGCCGTACCCGGAGGGGTCGCCGCAGGCGTTCGAGGTGCGCGCGTTCTTCCCCCTGCACGGCGCCACGGCGGAGGACCCGGTCACGGGCAGCCTGAACGCGTCCCTGGCCCGCTGGCTCCTGCGCACCGGCCGCGCCACCGCCCCCTACACGGCCTCCCAGGGCACCGCCCTGGGCCGCGCCGGCCGCGTTCACATCTCCACCGAGGCGGATGTCATCTGGGTCGGCGGCGCCTGCGTCACCTGCGTTCGTGGCGTCGTGTCTCTCTAGCTCTCTCTCTTTCGTTCGGGCGCTTTCTTTTTCGTTACGGCGAGCCGCCCCCACGCCACCCGCCGTCGTCGGCGGGCGCCGATCGTGGGGGTCGCTTCTCACGTCGGACGTGGTCCCCGCCGTCACGGCCCACGCCGACCAGATCGCCCGGCCCAGGTCAGGCAGCGTTGGGGTTTGCCCGTGACCGGGTGGACCCCGTGTGCGACCTAGCCGCCGCGCCCCCTGTGGTCCGGCCCGATCCTTTCCGGTGGTCAGGTGGTCAGGTGGTCAGGTGGTCAGGTGGTCAGGTTCGGGGTTTGTGGAGGGTGAAGCGGGTGGTGGCGCCCGGGCGGAGTTGGGCGGCGGTTGAGAGGTCGGCGGCGGACAGGACGGCGATCACCGGGTAGCCGCCCGTCGGCGGGTGATCGGCCAGGAAGATGATCGGCTGGCCGCTCGGCGGCACCTGGACGGCCCCCGCCACCATGCCCTCGCTGGGCAGTTCCCCCTGCCGGGCACGCTCCAGGACGGGCCCGCTCAGCCGTACGCCGACCCGGTTGCTGTCCTGGCTCACCTGGTAGGGCCGTCCGCAGAGTTCCTTCAGCGCCCCAGTCACGAACCAGTCGTCACGCGGCCCCGGCACCACCCGCAGCACGGCCGCCCCCGGCTCGCGCAGGGGGGCCACGTCGACCGAGATCTCCGCCAGCCCGTCCGCCGGGCCGACGGGCAGGACGGTCCCGGCCCGCAGCACGGCGGGCCCGAGGCCGGACAGAGAGTCGGTGGAGCGGCTGCCGAGCACCGGCTCGACCGCGATCCCGCCCCGGACGGCCACGTACGTGCGCAGGCCACTGACGGGCATCCCGAACCGCAGTTCGCCCCCCGCCGGAACCCAGAACGGCGCCCCCATCCCCGCGCCGGCCGGCGGCGGGGCCGTCAGCGGGCAGGGCGCGCCGGTCACGGAGATCCACCCGCCCGCCGGGAACGCCAGCCGCGCGCCCCCGAACGTCAGCTCGATGCCCGCGTGCCCCTCCGGGTTGCCCACCAGCCGGTTGGCCAGCCGCAGCGCGGCGGCGTCGGCGGCGCCCGAGTGCGGTACGCCCAGGTGCGCGTATCCGGGGCGGCCGAGGTCCTGGACGGTCGCGTAAGGACCGGGCTTGATCACTTCGATCATGCGGGCTCGAACCGCACGCGCGTGCCGGGCCGGAACAGCGACGGCGGCTCGGCCCGCACGTCCCACACCCGGAGATCGGTACGCCCCAGCAACCGCCACCCGCCGGGCGAGGCACTCGGGTACACCGCCGAGTGCGGCCCGGCGATGGCCACCGAGCCCACCGGAACCGACGTGCGGGGCGTGGCCAGCCTGGACACGTGGAGCACCGGGTCGAGCCCGGTCAGGTAGGCGAACCCGGGCGCGAACCCCAGCCACCCCACCACCAGCTCCCGCCCGCTGTGCCGCGCCACCACCTCGGCCGGTGTCAGCCCGGTCTCCCCGGCCACGTCGGCCAGGTCGGCGCCGTCGTAGACGACCGGAACCACGACGACCGGGGTCGCGTCCGCCCGGTCGCCGGACGGCGGCTCCGCCGCGGCCCGCGCCAGGTCCGCCAGCCGTTCGCGCAGCCGTAGCTGGTCGGCGCCCGGCGCGACGACGAGCACGGTCTCCGGCCCCGGCACGATCTCCACGACGGAGCCCGGCCGCTCGGCCCGCAGCAGCGCGTCCAGCCGGTGGGACACCTCCAGCGACCCGGTCTCCACGAGCAGCCCGTGCTCACCTGCCGCCCTGATCACCGCGCCACTCACCGCGCCGCCGCGGTCATGCGAACGCCTGCAGGACCACACCGGCCTCAAGCAGCCGATCGCGTACGGCCTGCGCGAGCCGTACCGCGTCAGGGGTGTCGCCGTGGACGCAGATGGAGCGGGCGCTGACCGCGACCTGGGTGCCGTCGGCGGCCAGGACGCTCTTGTCGACGGCCATGCGCACGGCGCGCGCGGAGACCGCGGCCGGGTCGTGGATCACGGCGCCGGGCTCGCGCCGGGGGACCAGCGTGCCCGCCGGCGTGTAGGCGCGGTCGGCGAAGGCCTCGGTGATCGTGGGTACGCCCTCGGCGGCGGCGAGGTCGTGGACGACGGAGCCGGGCAGCGTGAGGATCGGCAGCGTGGGGTCGTAGTCGGCCACCGCGTCGACGACCGCCGCGGCCTGGCCGGGGTCGCGGCAGATGCGGTTGTACAGGGCGCCGTGGGGCTTGACGTAGGAGACGCGGCCGCCCATCGCGCGGGCGATGCCGTCGACGGCGGCGAGCTGGTAGAGCACCTCGGCGCACAGTTCTTCCGGCTCGACCTCCATCTCCCTGCGCCCGAAGTGGGCCAGGTCGCGATAGGAGACCTGCGCGCCGATCGACACGCCCCGGTCGACGGCGGCGGCGCAGGTACGCCTGATGGTCACGGGGTCGCCGGCGTGGAAGCCGCAGGCCACGTTGGCGCTGGTCACGATGTCGAGCAGCGCCAGGTCGTCGCCGAGCCGCCAGATGCCGAATCCCTCGCCGAGATCCGCGTTGAGGTCGATCACCATGGCCCTATCTTCTACCGTGGCGCGACGAAGAGCGTCTGGGTGGCCGCGCCGACCTCGCCGTGTTCGTCGAACAGGGCCGATCGGGTGAGGCCGCGCCCGGACGGGCCGACGACGGTCTCGGCGTCCATGCAGATCCACTCGGTGGCGGGCGTGCGGAACAACGCGACCGTGAGATCCAGGTTGACGAACATGTGCGTCTCGAACGGCAGGGCGTGGCTGATCCCGTTGCCGCTGTCGGCCACGGCCAGGAGGCGTTCGAGCGGGGTCGTGGGCTCGTCTTCCACCAGGGGGACGCGCATGCGCATCCACGCCGTCGCGGGGCCGGTCTCCATGGGGGTGCCCTTGACGAAGCGCCAGTCCATGGCTCTGCCGTACCCGAAACCGGTCGACAGCCACGACGGCGGGCCCGGCTCGTCCGGGACGGGTGCCGGCGGCGGCGAGGCGGCGATCTCGGGGCTGTCGCTCTCGCGGATGCGCCAGGCGGTGGCCCTGACGTACTCGCGCCCGCCGGCCCGGACGGTGGCGGCCAGGCACTGCACCCTCCTGCCGTCGCGGATGACCTCCGCGCTGACCTCCAGCTCACCGACGGGGACGGGGCCGAAGACGTCGGCGGCCAGCCGGGACAGCTCCAGCCCCGGCACCGGCGCGGTGCGGCCCAGCTCGTAGGCGATCAGGGCGGTGACCGGGCCCATGTGCTGGAAGCCCGGGTGCCAGGGACCTTGGGTGTGCTCGGTGGCGAGGTAGCGGCCGGGGCCCAGCCAGGAGTACATCGGCATGGTTCTAGATCTCGTCGGGGATGTCGGCGATGTCGTCGAGGGCGGCGGCGAGTTCCTCGGGGTCGCCGCCGATGCGCTCGGCGATCTCGATCAGCACGTGCAGCACGTCGTGGCGGTCGTGCCCCAGGTCGAGCAGGCGCTGGGCGGCCTCCCACAGTTGCGGCGGGTCGCCGTCCCACAGCCTGGTCGCGATCTCCTCGTGCCAGGCCAGGTGCTCCTCGTCGATCTCGCCCACGTGGTCGAAGCGCAGCAGCGTGCGCCGGTCGGCCTGGTCGGCGGGATCCAGCTTGTCGAGGTCGATGTCACCGTGCACGCCCTGCAGGAACGGGAAGGCGAAGACCCGCCTGGCCAGCGCCGACAGGTCGCCGTCCGGCAGCAGCCGCTCCAGCAGCGGCAGGTCCAGGCCGAAGGAGGTCGGGTCGCGGTAGGCCTCGGGGAACTTCGCCGTCGCCTCCCACACCGCGTCCTGCGTCGCGCGCAGTCCACGCTCCGGCAGTCCGGTACGGCCCGCCGCGAAACGCACCCACGCCGACAGCACGTGCGGCATCGCCTCCTGCTCGGCCCGGCTCAGCATCACCTTGCGCGGCAGCCAGTCCAGCAGGAACGTCTCGCACTTGACCGGGCTGACCCGCATCGGCCGGTTGAAGTCCCGCTCGCAGCCGTAGTCGATGATGTGGTCGGCGCAGCGCGAGGCCGCCGACGGGTCCGACAGGTGCTCGGCGGCGTCGGAGGACAGGAACTCCGCGGCCAGCATGGCCCGCCGTTCGCGGCTGTAGGGCGCCTCGATGTGCAGCGGCGCCGGGCGCTTGCGGCCGGGCGGCAGCGCCTTCAGCCGGGAGCGGGCGAAGGCGTGGTAGGCGCTGTAGCTGTCGCTGACCGGCGGCGGCGTCTTGGGCACGGTGTGTGATGGTCGCGCCCGCTTCGCCGCTCGCTGGCTCGTGCCTCGCTCTCTCCCGTCGAGCTCCTGCGCTCCGCCGGTGGCCTTCATCGCCGACTCCAGCAGCGCCCGCGCCTGCTGCGGCTCGATCTCCTCGAACAGCAGCATCGGGTCGGCCTCCGCCTCGGCCCTGGCCTGGTCCAGGAGCTTCTCCACGTGGGAGGAGACCCAGGCGTCGCGTGCCATGCCGTTCATGTTGTGGTCGACGACCATGACCAGCGCGTGCCGGTCCTGAGGGCGGTCGGCGGCGGCCTCGCCCCACCGGTAGGCGAAGGTGCAGATCACGGTGTCCTGGTCGCCGTAGGCGTCGCGGGAGACGTAACAGCCGGTGGGCTTGACCGCGCCCACCCGGTCGGCCCAGCCGGGCCTGGCCACGCCGCCCTCCATCATCGCCAGCGCCGCGCCCTCGGCCTTGGCGCCCTGACGCGCGGTGCCGAGGTAGGCCAGGCAGATGAGCAACGTCAGCGAGGCGGGCGTGCCGGCCTTGGCCGCGTAGTCGACCAGCCCCTCGCCGAGCACCTGCTCGACGTCGCCGCCCTTGACGCGCTTTCCCCACCAGGCGCCGATCATGTCGGAGACCATCAGCTCCGCGTCGAGCGGCGTCCGTACGGCGAGAAGTTCGCGCGCCGCCTGCAGCATCTCCTGGAAGACTTCATCAGGATCGGTTCGATGTCGGCGCACGCCCTCACTCTCTCGCATTCCAGGCACAAACGGCGCGTTTCACGCAGCCTGGTGACCCCGATGTTATCGGGCGCTACGGGGCGGGGGCGCGGAGTTCACGATGGCGAGCAGGTGCTCGCGCGCGATGCGCTCCACGATCTGGGGAGTCGCCTCGATGCCGAGGTGCTCCGCGCAGGCGCACACATCGGCCACACATCGGTCGATCGTGTCGACAGGCACGGTGAGAAACTCTTCGGCCAGCCGATGACTAACTGGCTCTTTGAGCATGCGTGTGGCCAGAGCGAGCATAGTCGTGAGATTCCTCTGCAAGCCCGAGGGCAAACCCCCCGGAGACGGACGCGGGCGACTTGCGCTCTCATTTCATCTGTTCTCGGGCCGGTGTCAAGCCTCCAGGCCGACTGTGTTCCCTACGTTTACTAGACGTTCTCGCCTAGCTGTAGGTCCACCGATGCCGACCACCGAACGTGAGAGACCCTTTCGTGCGAAGCTGGTGCCATGCGCATCCAGCTCGCCCAGCGGACGGAGGCCGACGAGCTGCTCGGCCGCAGCCCGCTCGCCCTGCTCGTCGGCATGCTGCTCGATCAGCAGATCCCGATGGAGTGGGCGTTCACCGGCCCGCACACCATCTCGGAGCGGCTCGGGCACGACCTCACGGCCGGGGAGATCGCCTCCTACGACCCCGAGGCGTTCGCCGCGCTGCTGGCCGAGAAACCCGCCGTGCACCGCTATCCGAAGGCGATGGCCGGCCGCGTCCAGCAGCTCGCCGCCTACCTCGTGGAACGCTACGAGGGCGAGCCCGAGCGGATCTGGGCCGACGCCGCGGACGGCAAGGACTTGCTCAAGCGACTGCAAGATCTTCCGGGCTACGGCAAGCAGAAGGCACAGATTTTTCTGGCCCTGCTCGGCAAGCAGCTCGGCGTGCGGCCACCCGGCTGGCGCGAGGCGGCCGGACTTTACGGCGAGGAGGGTTCCCACAGGTCGGTGGCCGACGTCACCGACCCGGAGAGCCTGGGCAAGGTCAGGGCAACCAAGCAAGAGGCCAAAAGGGCGGCGAAGGCCAAGTAGCCTGATCTTGCTGCGTAATGTGGAGCGATTTTGACAGGATGCGTTGTCCATAGTGGAGACCCGCGGGTGGCGGGGGCTTCCGTCCGCGCACACCCATCGCCGATGATGTACAGCAGAATCCGGTCGCCCGGAGCTGCGCTACGCCGATACACAGTTATGGAGATGTGCCGCGTGGGAGACCCTGGCACGCGACGGAGGTGCCGACCATGAGCGCCGAGACCTCCGTTCCCCGTCCCCGGGAGTCGGATGTGGACATCTCAGACTCCGGCCTGTTCAAGGGCCTGCTTTCCGAGGCGGAGTTCGCCTTCGCCTTCTTCGACGTCGAAGGCCGCGTCCAGCGGGTCAACGACGTGTTCACCGACGTCGTCAGCGTGCCCGCGGACAAGCTGATCGGAAAGCCGCCGGTCGAGACGCTCACCGCCGACCTCAGCCAGCTGATCACGCATGCCGTGCAGGCCGTGATCGAGAGCGACGGGCCCGTCACGGAGAGCCGGGTGCGCGTACGCTCGGCCGAGGGTGACTCGCGGCACTGGTCGCTGTCGTTCTCGCCGATCCACGACGAGGGCGGCGAGCTGCGTGCCGTCGCGCTGGTCGGGCTCGACGTGACCGAGAGCCGCCAGACCGAGGAGGAGCTGCGCCGCAGCGAGGAGCGCTACCGCTCGCTGGTCGAGGCGCAGTCGCAGCTGGTGTGGATCACCTCGCCCACGGGCGCGGTGGTCGAGGACGCGCCCCAGTGGCGCGCCATCACCGGCCAGGGCCTGGAGGAGTACCTGGGGCAGGGCTGGCTCGACGCGGTCCATCCCGACGAGCGCCAGCAGACCGAGGAGGCCTGGCGCGAGGCCCTGCGCGGGCGGACCATGTTCGAGTGGAACTACCGGGTGCGCACCCGGGCCAGCGGCTACCGGCACTTCGAGGTGCGGGCCGTACCGATCATCAGGCATGGCCGGGTGGTCGAGTGGGTCGGCGCCAACACCGACGTGACCCCGCAGCGCGAGGCCGAGGAGATGCGCGGCAGGCTGACCGACCAGCTGGGCGCCGCCGCGCTGCGCACGGCCAGGCTGCAGGGCGCGACCGCGCTGCTCGCCGAGGCGCTGACGGTCGAGCACGTGGTCCAGGTCATCATCGACGTCGGACGCACCGCGCTGGCCGCCGACCGCTCCGCGGTGGCGCTGCTCGATCCCGACCGCGCCATGCTGCAGCTGATCAACGGCGAGGGCGTGCCCGAGGTGCCGGGGGCGGCGGGCGAGGAGATCCCGCTCGCCCACACCAGCGTGATGACGATCGCGGTCAACAGCCGCAGGCCGGTCTTCGCCGAGTCGCCGGAGAGCCTCAAGTCGCAGCTGCTGGAAGCCGGCGGCAGCGAGGAGGTCCTGTCGGCCTACCTCAAGCACAGCGACGAGCGGGCCTGGGTGGGCCTGCCGCTGCTGGCCGCGGGCCGGGCGCTGGGCGCGCTGCGCTTCTCCTTCACGCGGCCGCAGAAGATCTCACAGGAGGACGGCGTCTTCCTGGAGGCGCTGGCCGGGCAGTGCGCGCTCGCCGTCGAGCGGGCCACGCTGTTCGAGCGCGAGCACCGCACCGCCGAGACGTTGCAGCGCAGCCTGCTGCCCGACCGGCTGCCCGTGGTCAAGGGGCTGGTGCTGGCGCAGCGCTTCCGTTCCGGAAGCCGCCACGTGCAGGTCGGCGGCGACTGGTACGACGCCTTCGTGCTCCAGGACGGCCGGGTGGCCGCGGTGGTCGGCGACGTCATGGGCAAGGGCGTCAAGGCCGCCGCGGGCATGGGCCGGATCCGCAACGCCATGCGCGCGCTGGCGCTGACCAACCCGCCTCCGGCGGCCGTGCTGACCGGTCTCGACCGGGTCTTCGAGGCCACCGAAGAGGAGGAGCAGGTCACGACATTGGCGTACATGGTGGTCGAGCCGGTGACGGGTGAGGGGACGCTGGCGCTGGCCGGTCACCCGCCGCCCGTGCTGGTTTCACCGCAGGGTACGGCGATTCTGTGCGACGCCGAGCCCGGTACTCCGCTAGGCTGGCCGACCAGCCGAAGGCAGTTCCGGTTCGTGGTGCCGCCTGGCCATACGGCCGTGCTCTACTCCGACGGTCTGGTGGAAAACAGGAAGCGCGGGCTGGACGCCGGTCTCGCGGAACTTTGCTCTGTTGTGACCGAAGCTCCGCCCGAGGTGGTCAGTAGTCCGCATATGCTGCTGGACTTCCTGGTAGACCGGATGTTGTCGGGATATGAACAGGATGATGACGTTACCGCGCTGGCCATTCATGTTCCGCCGGCCACGAAGAGTGACTGAATGAAACAGTCATAAGGGTTGCTTTCGGGTATCAGTGCCGCCCTTACGTACGCACTACTGTCCGGGTCGGCCTAGGGTGGAGGTCAACCGCCGGGAGGTGGCCGTATGAAGTGCTGGGTCATGCCAGAATGCTGGATGGTCCGTTTGCGCTTCGCACGGCCTCGCCGTACTCCTAGAGAGGCATAGCCCCCCAGCGGGGATCTGGGTCCATTGTCGCCACGCGTTCGTTCGAGAGGTGTTCGTGTCGCCTGCAAGTTCGACTCGCTCGAAGCCACAAGAGCTGAACGAGCCCGTCATTCAGCGACTGCTCGAGCGTGGGCGCTCGCAGGGTTTCCTCGAGTCTGAGGATGTCCGCCAAGCCTTCGAGGAGGCGGACATCCCGATGTCGCACGCCGCCGCGTTCTTGCGGAACCTCAGTAAAGAGGGCGTGACCGTGGTGGTGACCGCCGCGGATTCGGCGGCACCGAAGAAGTCTCGTGGTCCAGCAAAGCGCCGCACCGCTGCCCCCGTCAAGACGAAGACCGCAGCGGCCGCCAAGGAGCAGCAGCCCGAGACCGTGACCGCGGTCGTGGGCGCGGCTGAAGCCGAGCCCGTCAAGAAGGCTGCTCCTGCCAAGAAGGCCGCCCCGGCGGCCAAGAAGGCCGCACCTGCCAAGAAGGCCGACAAGCCGGAGAACAACAACACCGGCCCGGCCGACACCAAGCCCAAGGCCCAGGAAGGCGCCGACGACGAGGACATCGACCTTGAGGGCGATGTCGATCTCGAAGACCTCGAGGACATCGAGGTCGACGACGAGGAGATCGTCGCCGAGGCCGAGACCGAGGGCGAAGAGTCCGACGACGACGCCGAGGAAGAGCCCAAGGCCGAAGCCGCGGCCGCCGCCGCGGTGCCGGAGAAGAACGAGGAAGAAGTCCTCATCCTCTCCGACGACGACGATGACGCCCCGGTCGCCCAGGTGGCCGCCGCGGGAGCCACCGCCGACCCGGTCAAGGACTACCTCAAGCAGATCGGCAAGGTCCCCCTGCTCAACGCGGAGCAGGAGGTCGAGCTGGCCAAGCGCATCGAGGCCGGCCTGTTCGCCGAGGAGCAGCTCGGCGGCGAGGTCGACAACCTGCCCGTCGACGTGCGGGCGGAGCTGGAGTGGATCGCCGAGGACGGCCGCCGCGCCAAGAACCACCTCCTGGAGGCCAACCTCCGCCTGGTGGTCTCGCTGGCCAAGCGCTACACCGGCCGCGGCATGCTCTTCCTGGACCTGATCCAGGAGGGCAACCTGGGCCTGATCCGCGCCGTCGAGAAGTTCGACTACACCAAGGGCTACAAGTTCTCCACGTACGCCACGTGGTGGATCCGGCAGGCGATCACCCGCGCCATGGCCGACCAGGCGCGGACCATCCGCATCCCGGTCCACATGGTCGAAGTGATCAACAAGCTGGCCCGGGTCCAGCGGCAGATGCTGCAGGACCTCGGCCGCGAGCCCACGCCGGAAGAGCTCGCCCGTGAGCTGGACATGACGCCCGAGAAGGTCGTCGAGGTCCAGAAGTACGGCCGCGAGCCGATCTCCCTCCACACGCCGCTGGGCGAGGAGGGCGACAGCGAGTTCGGTGACCTCATCGAGGACTCCGAGGCCATCGTTCCGGCCGACGCCGTCAGCTTCACGCTGCTGCAGGAGCAGCTGCACTCCGTTCTCGACACCTTGTCGGAGCGAGAGGCGGGCGTCGTGTCGATGCGCTTCGGGTTGACCGACGGGCAGCCGAAGACGCTGGACGAGATCGGCAAGGTCTACGGCGTGACCCGGGAGCGGATCCGCCAGATCGAGTCGAAGACGATGTCCAAGCTGCGACACCCGTCGCGGTCCCAGGTCCTGCGGGACTACCTGGACTAGTCAGCTGGTTTTCGCAGGCCCCGTACCCCTTGTGGGGGTGCGGGGCCTCCGCGTTACCAGGACGCCCTCCTCCTTCCGCCCCCGTGGTGAGCGCCGGGGGCCTCCGAGATGCGTGCCCGGCCGGTGCACCCCGGTGCTTTCCGGCGCCGCGCGGTGGTGGAGTGGGCTGATTCGGGGGTTCGGGTTACTGGCAGCGTTTGGCTTGGTGGGCTTCGCCTTGGGCGGTGGAGGTGGCTGTCACCGTGTCGCAGTGTGCGCTGAGCGTTCGGGCGTCGACGGGAGGGGCTGCCCATGAGGCCACGGTGATGACCGCGGTGGCCACGATGGTTCCCGTTAGACGTCGCACGGCGGGCCTCCTCAGCTAATCGGACATATATGCATTTATGTGCCCGAACGGCGCCAAAGGTAGTCGCTTTGTGGCGATGTGTGGTTTTGGGGGGAAGTGATTTGCGAGGGAGCCGGTCGTTACTCTTGGTGAGCTGACGATCGGGGCCAGGTGTCGCGGGCGGCCAGTTCGATGGTGGTGACGCAGGCGACGGCCTCGGCGGCGAGCAGGGCTATGAGGACCACCAGCTGGACCAGCCCGGCTGCCAGTGGGGTGGCGCCGCCCAGCAGCATGCCGACGAAGGCGCCGGGCAGGGTGACCAGGCCGACGGTGCGGGTCTGGTCCAGGGCCGGGACCAGGGACTGTGCGGCGGCGGGTCGGCAGATCTCCAGCCGGGCGCTTCTGGGGAGCAGGCCGATGGACAGGGCGGCTTCGACCTCGCCGTGGCGTTGGGCCAGTTCGTCCCGGGCGCGTTTGCCGGCCAGGGTGGTGGCGGTCATGCAGCCGCCCAGCAGGATTCCGGCGATCGGGATGACGACGAGGCCGTCGGTGGAGATCACCTGGCAGGCCATCAGGAGGGCCAGGACGGGCACGGTGCCGGCGGCGATCGGGACGCCGGCCCACCACCAGCCGCCCTGGCCGCCGGTGATGCGGCGGCCGGCGGTGAAGGCGGCCACGCCGTACATGAGCAGGACGAACGCGGCTGTCGCGGCCGGCAGTGTCAGCACCCAGGTGATCACGACGGAGACCGCGCCGAGCTGGACGGCGGCTCGCGCGCAGGCGGTCACCACGGCGGGACCGTGGCCCAGGCGCCCCAGCCAGGCGACCGTCGCGCCCGCGGCGACCAGCAGGGCGAGCGCGACGGGCAGCAGCGGGGTGATGTTGATCAGTGAGGAGCCCATGGACGACCCTTATCAGGTACGGGCGTCCGCGGGCCTGCCGGATCGCGCTCTGCCCTGTGTGAGTCGCGTAGTCGATCTTGTTGGAACGGTGCGTTGTGGCCGGCGCGGGGGTGTGCGGTCGTCGGGGCGGTGGCGCGGTACGCTGTGAACGATACGGACTTTTGTTCACAGGAGGCGCTGCGCATGCCGCCGGCATTCAACCAGCGTGAGCGGGCACGGATCACCGAGCAGCTACTGGAGGCGGCTACGCGGCTGTTCGCGGCCCAAGGACTGCGCAAGACGTCCCTGCAGGAGCTCACCGAGCCCGCCGGAATCGCCAAGACGTCCCTGTACGCCTTCTTCGACTCCAAGGAGGACCTCTACCTGGAGGCCATGCTCCGGCAGGGCGAGCAGGTCAGGCGGCGGGTGATCGACGAAGGGCTGAGCCGGGGCGAGGACACCCGGGACTCGCTGCGCCGGTTTCTGCGGACGACCGTGGCGGAGCTGGAGGTCAATCCGCTCTATCGGCGGCTCCTCGCGCACCCTGAGGAGGTCGCGCTGCTGGCCACCAAGCTCACGCCCGAGCGGATGGCGCAGGCGGAGAGCGGGCCGCTGGCGGATCTGCTGGAGTTCGTGGAGGGGCGGCTGGCGGGGGATCCCCGGGTGGTGGTGGGGGTGCTGCGGGCCGTGTTGCTGGTGCCGCTGCATGCCGACGAGCTGGGCGCTGAGCTGTATCCGGCGATCATGGACCGGCTGATCGACGCGGTCACTGACGGGCTCGTGCCGCGCTGACGGCCGCGAGGGCTTGTGGCGGGCTCGGCGATCGCCTGCTCGTGCCGGGCTCGGCGAGGGCTTGTGAGGGGCTACTGCTGTGGGGGCTCCCGCGCCCGACTGCCGTAAGAGCTCCTGCGCCCGAGCGCCGTAAGAGCTCCTGCGTCCGAGCCGCCGTAAGAGCTCTCGCGTCCGACGGCCGTGGGGACTTCCGGGCTCGACGGCGTGGGGTTTGTCCGGGGTTGGCGGCCGTGGCATGTGGTGGGTTCGGGGGTTGGCTGGCCTGTGGTGGTTTGGGGTTGGGTGGGTGCTGGTGGGGCGGGTTGTGGGGGTGAGGGTCGGGTAGGGTGGCGGGCTTCGTTCGGGTTTTGGTGGTTGTGGAACGTCCCCTTCGGCCTTGGTTGAGGAAGTCTCGTGTCCTTGCGTAGGAACAAGCAGTTCCGGCTGCTCTGGATCGGTGGTGCGATCTCGCAGCTCGGAACCGACATGACCAGGATCGCGATGCCCATGCTGGTGCTCGCGCTCACCGGTTCGCCGGGGCTGGCGGGGGTCGTGGCCGGGGCCAAGGCGGCGGCGATGATCGTGGCGCAGATGCCGGCCGGGGTGTGGGTCGATCGGTGGGATCGGCGGCGGACGTTGCTCGGGGCGCAGGCAGTGCAGGTGCTGGCGGCGGCTGTGCTGGCCGGGGCGGTGCTCGCTGGGGAGGCGCACGTTTGGGTGGTGGTGGTGCTGGCCGTGGTGGATGGGGTTTGTGTGGCCTTTGTGGGGCCTGCCTGGGATACGGCGATTCGTGGAGTTGTGGCGCCTGAGCAGCTTCGGAGTGCCTATGCGCAGGAGGAGTCGCGGCGGCATGCGGCGGCGCTGGCTGGGCCGCCGGTTGGTGGGTTTCTGTATGGGCTGGGGCAGGCTGTGCCCTTTGTGGTGGATGGCTTGAGCTACCTGGTGGCGTTGGTGGCTACTTTGTTCGCCAGGGTGCCGCGGCGGGCTCAGGGGAGTCCTGGGCCGGTCAAGAAGGGGATGCGCCGGGAGGCGGGGGATGCCGTCGGGTGGGTGTGGCGGCGGCGGGGGCTGCGGGAGATCTTTCTCATCGCGATGATGCTCAACCTGCTCGGCGGCGCCTTTCTGATTCCGCTGGTGGTGCTGATCGGCGAGCGCGGGGGTGACGCGCTCAATACCGGGACCGTGTTCGCGGCCATGGGGATCGGCGGGCTGGCCGGTGCGCTGCTGTCGGGGTGGCTGGGGCGGCTGCTGGCGGCGGGGAAGCTGGCCATCGTGTTCACGACGGTGTTCGGTGGGGCGATCGTGGCTATGGCGCTGCCGTTCGGGCCGTGGTGGCCGATGGTGCCGCTGCTGCTGTTCTCGCTGACTACGCCGACGTTCAATGTCGTGGTGTCCGCGGTGGTTTCGCGGCTTGTGCCGGAGGACATGCTCGGGCGGGTGGGCGCGGCGCTCACGCTGGTCAGTCGGGGGCTCAACCCGCTGGCGCCGGTGCTGGGCGGGTCGCTGGCCGCGGCGTTCGGCGGGGCGTGGGCGCTGGTCGGGATCGGCGGGATCATGCTGGTCGTGGCGGGGGTGGCCGCGGCCAGCAAGGACGTCAGGACGTTCTCTGACGAACCCGATCAAATCACCGCCTGAACCGCCCACCGCCCACGCCTCCTGTGGCTCCCACGCTGCCCGCGCCGCCTGTGGTGCGTGAGCTGTCCAGGAACTGCCTGGGTCGTCCGAGCTGTGCGCCGCCTGTGGTGCCTTCGCCCCTGTCCGCCTGCCTGTGCTCCCCAGCCGTCTGAGCTAGGCGGTGGCCTCCACGTCGAGGTGCCAGGGGTGGGCCGGTTTGGGGCGGGGGCCCAGGGTGGTGGCGAAGCCGTACGTGTCGAGGAGTTTGGCTAGGTCGGCGGGGGTCGTGGGGTCCTCGCCCGAACGCACCAGCGCGCGGGCGATCGCGCCCCGGGTGGCCTTGGCCATGTGGCTGACAACCTTGCCGTCGCGGAAGACCCGCACCGCGACGGAGCGCTCGCCCGGCTTCCACGCCCCCGCGTACGTGCCGGAGCGCATGTCGACCACCAGGCCGGGCAGCCCGTCGAGCTGCTTGGTGATCAAGGGACGCCAGAAGGCGGCGAGACCGCCCAGCACGGGCAGGGTCACGCCCATGGACAGCCGGTACGGCGGGACCCGGTCGGTGATCCGCAGCACGCCCCACAACCCGGAGAAGATGAGCAGCGACTCCTCGGCCCTGCGGAGTTCGGCGGGGGAGAGGGTGGCCAGGCCGAGGTTGTCGTACAGGACGCCGGTGTAGAGCTCGGCGGCCGGAAGCGCCGGTGCGCTCTCCAGCGCGAGGTTCTTCTCCAGTTCGGCCGCCAGACCCGGCGTGAGGCCGAGGACGTCGATGGCGTCGCGGCGCTTGGACGCCCTGGCGACGGCGGTTCGCACGCGTTTGCGGGCCTTGTCCAGCGCGGGGAAGGAGAGCTCGCCCAGCGGGGCGCCGGAACCCTCCGGCGCCTTGCCTTCGGACGGCGGCAGCAGAATCAGCACGTCAGACAGCTTAGGGCCGGTAGCATCCACAGCGATGAAAGCGTCACTCTCCCCAGTTTGGCTGCCTTGGGATGCACTTGTCCTGGCAGTGCGGTCCTTCCTGCCCCTCGCCTTCTTCTACACGGTGGGCCGCGTGGTCCACGACCTGATCCTCGTCGGCGCCGTCTACGCCGGTGACGTCGAGGCCCCGCGCAAGTACCTGGGTTTCGCGGTCATGAGCCTGGCCGTGCTGGCCACCCTGGCCTCGTACGTGGCCATGCTGCAGGTGCTGCGCAGGAACGCGATCCTGACCGGCGCCGCCGAAGGGCAGGGCGGGCGGCTGTCGACGTTGATCGCGCAGACCATGCTGCCGTTCCTGGCCTTCTACGGGGCCTGGGGGCTGTTCACCGACGACGTGCAGCAGTACAGCATCCTGTCCCAGGAGCTCTTCGGGGTGCAGGAGATCGAGAACCTTACCTTCAACCCGCTGCTCACCACCTCGTTCATCGCCCTGGGCGCGTTCGCGGCCCGGGTCGCGGTCGGCAAGGCGTACGAGCGGTGGCCGAAGGGGCGCCTCGGGCTGCTGTCGATCGCGCTGGAGTCCATGTGGATGTTCTTCGCGGTGATCAGCGTCGAGCACTGGATCGGCGAGCGGATCGCGTGGCTGACCTCCAGGTCCGCCTGGGTGGCCGCCGCCGACGTCATCGGCGGCGTGCTGGGGCCGGTGGGCGAGGCCGTCGCGGTGGTCGTGCCGAATCTCAAGGACGCGCTGGTCCTGCCCCTCGTCTGGGTGACGATCGCCGCCGTCGTCTACGGCCGTGAGATGGGTCAGGGCGAGGCGCTGATCCAGGGCACCCGGGTCGAGTCGGGCGCCGGACGGGTGAAGGAGGCGGCGCCGGAGCCGGTGCGGAAGGTGGCCGAGTTCGTCTCGCGCGACCTGCGTGACAAGTACACGCCCATGCTGAACGGCCTGCGCATGGTGCTGCGCGCCGGGCCGGTCTTCTTCCTGGTGTTCTGCCTGTGCTACACGCTGCTGGGCGTGGGCCACGACTGGGCGTTCATCGGCGTGGTCAACCTGGTCGGGGCGCACGAGAGCAACTGGTGGACCGTGTGGCATGGGCCGATCAAGTTCGGGGTCACGGCGGTCTACGAGGTGCTGCGGATCAGCCTGCTGGCGGCGGCCCTGCAGATGGCGCTGCGGATGGCGTCAGCCGTACGAAATTCTCGTGGTGGTCGCGAAGACGCACCTCAACCCGCAGAGAGCTGACCGCGTCGGCCGGGACGGCGAAGCTCGCCTGGAACTTCGCCTCCACCCCGGGCTTGGCCAGGATCGGCTTGTAGGTCTTCTCGTCGATCCGGGTGCACAGCGTGGAGACCTTGGGGACGCCCTTCACCCGCGTGGTCGGCGTCCAGGTGCGCGCGCGGGCGTCGCGGACGGCCGTTTCGCAGCCCTTGGACATGGCCTTGCTGGCCGCCGCGTCGCGCGGGGTGACGCCGATGACCGCGGTGACGGCCGTGGTGCCGGGCGGGAGGTCGTCGCCCGAGGTCTGGCCGATGCCGATCAGCCGCCACGTCGAGCCCTCGAACGCCGCGCCCGACCCGGCCGCGGCGTCGATCGGCTCGCCGCCCGAGCGCAGGCCGTAGTCCTCCAGCTTGGGTACGACCTGCACGGCCACCAGCGCCGCGACGGCCGCGGCGAGGCCCAGGCCGTACCAGAGGTGCCTTATGCCCTTGTCGCGCTTGGCGCGCCGCCCGCTCACGCGTCGTCCTCCTCGATCGTCACCGTCGGTACGGCGGCGCCGGACAGCCCCAGCGGCACCTCGACCCCGGGGCCCAGCGCGGCGTTGAGCCGGTGGATGGTGGTGTATCTGGCCTTGGTGATCCGCAGGATCGCGCCCTTGACGGCATCCGGCGGCAGTTCGAAGGCGATCGTGCCGCGCTGCGGGATGCCCGCCTCCAGGTCGGCCGAGTCGAGGGTGGAGAAGCGGTCGGTGGCCGCGTAGCGGGTGCCGTTCAACGCCTGGAGCTCCACGGTGCCCAGCTGGACCCGCTCCTGGGTGGCGGTGGCGGTCAGGTGGACCACGACCCACACGCCCTTGGTGACGCGTTTCTCCTTCTTGTCCAGGAAACCCGTCAGCACCAGCTCGCGGCCGGCCTCCGCGCGCTCCACGCGAACGGTGTACGGGGTGGTGCGGACGTCCTGGCCGACGGCGCCGGTCGAGGAGAGGGGCTGGTAGACGCGGTCGGCGTCGGGCCGTAGCCGCTGGGCGGCGCCGACGGCCACGAGCAGCAGCGCCGAGGCGACCAGCGCGATCAGCTTGTTCATGCCCGCTCCAGCGGGGTGTCGAGTATCCAGCGCGGATCGTCCTGCCGGTACCAGAGCGAGGTGCCCGAGTAGTAGCCCAGCAGCGACCAGCTCGGCTGGTAGTCCTCGTCGTGGACGGCGACGCTCAGCCGCGTGGGGTCCGGAGCCTCGGCGGCGACCTCCCACGACAGGCGGACGGTCTCGGCCATGCCGGGATTGAGCAGGCTGCCCCGGTTGTCGCCCGGACGCAGGATCAGCTGGTCCTTGATGGACATGACCTGGTCGAGCGGCTTGCCGTCGAGCTTGATGGCGAGGCGGGCGGCCATGTCGGACAGGGACGCGGGGAACCGGCTGACGTTGGTCACGTCCAGGTCGAGCACCACGTACCGGCCCTTGTCGGGCTCGCCGAAGGGCGACGGGTTGGGGTCGCTGGTGGTGTACGCGGCCTTCTTCGGCACGAGCTGGAAGCGGTTGCCGGTCAGCTTCTGCCCCAGCGCGGTCTTGGGCGGCTCGTTCTTTCCCGCGTCCGCCAGCCCGCCGAGCGGCCACGCGATGGCCAGCGGGAGGAGGATCACGGCGGCGAGGCCCGCGAACCACATCCAGGCCCGGCCGCGCGGCGACGTTTCGTGGGATGGGGAGGACACCTGGGGAATCGTAATAGATATCGTGCCGTTCATGGCTTTTGTCATGGATTTTCGCAGGTTGGTGCACGAGGCGTGGCCGGCGTTCGAACAGCACGAGCGCGACGGGTGGGTCCTGCGATACGCCGGTGGCGTCACCGATCGGGCGAACTCGGTATATGCCCGGAATGTACCTGAGGACATGGACGCGGCACTGCAATACGCGGAAAGGTTCTACGCCGAGCGGGGCCTGAAGCCCGTCTTCACGGTCGGCGATCCCGGCCTCGACCGGGTCCTGGAACGGCGCGGCTACCGGCGTACGCGGCCCGTCCTGGCCATGGTCGCCCGCCTCGCCTCCCCGCCCGAGACGCCCGAGGAGCCCGAGCTGCCCGAGGCCCCCGCGCACGCCGTGCGGATCGAGGACGAGCCCTGGGACGCCTGGATGGACGCCTGGTGGTCCGTGGACGGCCGCTACGCCGACCGGATCGGCGACGCGCGGCGCATCGTGACCGGGGTGCCCGCCTGGTACGCCGCCGTCGAGCGGGACGGCGTGCCCCTGGCCGTGGGCCGCGGCGTGCCGCAGGGGGACACGCTCGGGATCTACTGCATGGCGACCCTGCCCGCCGCCCGCCGCCGGGGGCTGGGCCGCAGTGTGATCAGGGCGCTGGTACGGCGCGCCGTGTCGGCCGGGATCTCGTCGGCCTACCTGGTGGTCACCGAGGCGAACGAGAACGCCAGGGAGCTCTACCGTGGCGAGGGCTTCGAGGTGGCCGGGGAGGGCTACCACTACCGGGTGGGCGAAGTTCTGGGGGCGCCGGGCCGTACACAGGGGTCCTGAAACAGCACGACGCGGCGCCCCTCGCCTGAAGGGGCGGCCGCGTCGTGCGTCACGCTATATGTGGTTATCTCGGAGCGAGTGCTGGGTCAGCGCTCACTGTCGGGGGCAATTGAAGGGGTTTCGCTGAGTCGGGCCGATTCGTCCAGGATGTCGGCGCCCTTCTCGCGCAGTGCCGCCACGTGCTGTCGCCCATGGTGGGCGCAGAACAGCAGCTCCCCACCAACCGGCAGGGTCGCACGAATGTAGGCCTGGGCACCGCAACGGTCACAACGGTCGAGGGCCGTCAGCGGCTTAACGGGGGCGAGAGCTCCAGTCACGTATCGCCTTTCTGGTCACCCCCGCCGAAGCGAGGATCTGGCGCAGTCACTTGAGACAACATCTAACCGGACCTGGACGTTCCCAACCGGCGCGTCGCTACGCCGAGAGCGGAATGTGTCCGAAAGTAATGATGATCAGCCGGTTGGTAACGGCAAACGTGCCGGGATGGCAAGCTTGTACGCGCGTCAGCGGGAAGAACGGTAAGCTACGCACACGTGTTCGATGGCTAGACCAGAGGAGCGGGAGTGACGGTAGTGGAGGCGGGTTACACAGCTCGTCACCTGTCGGTGCTTGAGGGCCTCGAGGCCGTCCGCAAGCGCCCTGGCATGTACATCGGGTCCACCGACAGCCGCGGTCTCATGCACTGCCTCTGGGAGATCGTGGACAACGGCGTCGACGAGGCGCTGGGCGGTCACTGCACCCGTATCGAGGTCGAGCTGTTCGAGGACGGCTCCATCGAGGTGCGTGACGACGGCCGCGGCATCCCGGTGGACATCGAGCCCAAGAGCGGGCTTCCCGGCGTGGAGCTCGTCTACACCAAGCTCCACGCGGGCGGAAAGTTCGGCGGCGGCTCCTACGCGGCCTCCGGCGGACTCCACGGCGTGGGCGCCTCGGTGGTCAACGCGCTGTCCTCGCGCCTGGACGTCGAGGTCGACCGCGACGGGCAGATCCACCTGATCAGCTTCAGGCGCGGCGTGCCCGGCGTCTTCGACGGCGACGGCCCCACGGCCAAGTTCAAGAAGAAGTCCGGCCTGCGCGACGGCGGCAAGCTGCGCAAGAAGGTCACCGGCACCCGGGTGCGCTTCTGGGCCGACACCCAGATCTTCCTGGCCGAGGCCGAGGTCTCCATCGACGAGATCCACGTACGGCTGCGCCAGACCGCCTTCCTCGTGCCCGGCCTGACGCTGGCCCTGATCCACGACGGCCAGACCGAGGAGTTCCGCTTCGACGGCGGCATCTCCGAGTTCACCGAGTTCCTGGCGCGCGACGAGGCCGTCTGCGAGGTGCAGCGGCTGCAGGGGCTCGGCCACTTCCACGAGACCGTCCCGGTCCTCGACGACCAGGGCCACATGACCCCCACCGAGGTCCAGCGCGAGCTGACCGTCGACGTGGCGGTGCGCTGGGGCAAGGGTTACGACTCGACCATCCGCTCGTTCGTCAACGTGATCGCCACCCCCAAGGGCGGCACGCACGTCACCGGCTTCGAGCGCGCGCTGGTCAAGACGCTCAACGAACAGTTGCGCGAGACCCGGCTGCTCAAGAACGGCGACGACCCGGTCACCAAGGAGGACATCCTCGAAGGCCTGACCGCCGTCGTGACCGTCCGGGTGCCCGAGCCGCAGTTCGAGGGCCAGACCAAGGAGGTCCTCGGCACCTCGGCGGCCACCCGCATCGTCTCCCACGTGGTCTCGCGCGAGCTCAAGGCGGTCTTCACCAACCCGCCGCGCGGCATGAAGCAGCCGTTGCGCGCGATGCTGGAGAAGATCGTGGCCGCCGCGAAGGCCCGCATCGCCGCCCGCGAGCACCGCGACAACCAGCGCCGCAAGAGCGCACTGGAAAACTCAGCGCTGCCCGCCAAGCTGGTCGACTGCCGCAGCGACGACGTCGACCGCAGCGAGCTGTTCATCGTCGAGGGTGACTCCGCCCTCGGCACCGCGAAGCTGGCCCGCGACTCGGAGTTCCAGGCGCTGCTGCCGATCCGCGGCAAGATCCTCAACGTGCAGAAGGCGTCCGTCGCCGACACGCTGAAGAACGCCGAGTGCGCCGCGATCATCCAGGTGGTGGGCGCCGGGTCCGGCCGCTCCTTCGACCTGGAGGCCGCACGCTACGGCCGTATCATCCTGATGGCCGACGCCGATGTCGACGGCGCCCACATCAGGACCCTCCTGCTGACCCTGTTCCACCGCTACATGTGGCCCATGGTCGAGGCCGGGCGCGTGTTCGCCGCCGTGCCGCCGCTGCACCGCATCGAGCTCACCAACCCGGGCCGGGGCCAGGACAAGTACATCTACTGCTACACCGACACCGAGCTGCACAAGGTCCTGCGTGATCTCGAACGGCGCGGCAAGCGGTGGAAGGACCCGGTCCAGCGCTACAAGGGCCTGGGCGAGATGGACGCCGACCAACTGGCCGAGACCACGATGGACCCGCGCCACCGGATCCTGCGCCGGGTACGCATCGAGGACGCCGAGGCGGCCGAGGGCATCTTCAACCTGCTGATGGGCAGTGACGTGGCGCCACGGCGCGAGTTCATCGTCAGCAGCGCGGCCGAGGTCGACCGCGACCACATCGACGCCTAGCCACCACGGGAAAGCCGCCGCACAGCACGTGCGGCGGCTTCGGCATGCGCCCCCCAGGCCGGGCGCTGCTCCCAGGGCGGACGGCTGTCCCAGGGCGGGCGCTGGTCCCAGCGGGCGGTGGGCCTGTGGGCCCTGGGCGGGCGGCTGTCCGGCGGGGGCGGCCGTCCCAGGGCGGGGTGGTGGTCCCAGAACGGGCGGTGGGTCCTGGGCGGGGCGGCTGTCCGGCGGGGGCTGCCGTCCGGACGGCAGCCCCCCGGTCAGAACTGGGCGCGGAGGCGGGTTTCGGCTTCCTGAGTGGTGCCGAGGGCGTCCAGGCCGTTCAGTGCCGCGCCCACGATGGGCGGGGTGTCGGTCACGAGGGGCTTGGCGGCCGGGGTGTGCTTGACGAAGCGGGCGTCCAGCAGCTCCATCAGCAGCGGGTGCCTGGCCCGCAGCACGCCGCCGCCCAGCACCACCTCGGTAGGCGTCTCCAGCAGGTCCAGGCGGGTCAGGCAGACCCTGGCCATGCCGACGATCTCGTCGGCCATGCGCGTGACCAGGCCGGTCGCGATCTCGTCACCGGCGGCGGCCACCTCCAGCAGGCCGGCGGTCAGTTCCAGCAGGCGCAGCGGGTCGAGGCGGCCGAAGTACACGTCGAGCGCCACCTGCTCGACCGTGGGTGCGTCGAAGTGGGTGGTGACCAGGCCGGCCAGGGCGGTGGGGCCGCCGCGGCCGTCCTCGGCGCGCGCGGCGTGCCACATGACCTCGTTGGTGAGCCCGACGCCGCCGCCCCAGTCGCCCACCAGCGGTCCGATCGCGGGGAAGCGGGCCACCTGCCCGGTGGGGGAGACGCCGACGGCGTTGATGCCGGCCCCGCAGACCACGGCCACGCCGGACGGGCCTGAGGCCCCGGCGCGCAGCAGGGCGAAGGTGTCGTTGCCGACCACGATGTCGCGGGCGAAGCCCCTGGCGCCGAACTCGGCGGCCAGGGCCTCCTCTTCCGCCGGCAGGTCGGCGCCGGCCAGGTAGGCGGCCATCCGGTCGGCGTACGGCGGGGCCGCGCCGGGTCCGAGCGCCTGCCGTACCGCGTCTTCGAGGACGTCGGCGGCGGCGGGGACGCCGGCGCTCTGCGGGACGAACGGCCCGCCCCGCCCGCGCGCCAGCACGGTGCCGTCGGAGGAGAGCACGAGCACGTCGGTCTTGCTGTTGCCCCCGTCGACGGCGAGCAGCGTGCTCACGGCTTCACCCACGGCAGGTGCGCGGCGTTGGCCTCAAGCAGCAGGTCGGTGAGTTCGCCCGCGACGGCTTCCTGGCCGATCAGCGGGTGGGCGAGCAGCGCGTTGCGCACGCGGTCGGCGCCGCCGTGGATCGCGGCGTCGAGGGCGAGGCTCTCGTAGGCGGAGACGTTGGCGATCAGGCCGGCGTAGAGGGGGTCGAGCGGGTCGATGGGCAGCGGGACGGCGCCGGTCGCGGTGATCGTGGCGGGCACCTCGATGACCGCCTCGTCCGGCAGGAACGGCAGCGTGCCCGCGTTGCGCGTGTTGACCACCTGGACGTCGCCGCGGTCGCCGAGCAGGGAGGCGATGAGCGCGACGGCGGCCTCGGAGTAGAAGGCGCCGCCCCGTTTGCCCAGGAGTTCGGGCTTGGTGTCGACGGCCGGGTCGGCGTACATCTCCAGGAGCCGCGTCTCCATCGCGGCGACCTCGTCGGCGCGCGAGGGCTTGGTGCGCTGCTCGGCGACGACGATGTCGTGGGCGTAGAAGTAGCGCAGGTAGTAGGAGGGCACGACGCCCAGGCGGGCGAACAGCTCCGGCGGCAGCCCGATGTTGTCGGCGATCTCCTGGCCGTGCTCGGCCAGCAGGCGGGGCAGGACGTCCTCGCCGTCGAGGTAGACGGCGCGCTCCCACGTGAGGTGGTTCAGGCCGACGTGTCCGAGGCTGACCCGGCCCGGCTCGACGCCGAGGTAGCGGGCGAAGGTGCGCTGGAAGCCGATGGCGACGTTGCACAGGCCGATCGCGCGGTGCCCGGCGTCGAGCAGGGCGCGGGTGACGATGCCGACCGGGTTGGTGAAGTCGACGATCCAGGCGTCCGGGGCGTGCTCGCGCACCCGCTCGGCCAGGTCGAGCACGACCGGGACGGTACGCAGCGCCTTGGCGAGGCCGCCGGCGCCGGTCGTCTCCTGGCCCACGCAGCCGCACCGCAGCGGCAGCGTCTCGTCCACGTTGCGGGCGGCCTGGCCGCCGACCCGCAGTTGGAAGAGGACGGCCTGCGCCCCGGCCACGCCCTCCTCGACCGAGGACGTGGCGACGACCTTCGCCGGATGCCCCGCTCGCGCGAGCATGCGGCGGGAGACGCCCGCGACCAGTTCGAGGCGTTCGGCGTGCGGATCGATCAGCGCGATCTCGGTGATCGGCAGATCATCGCGCAGGCGGGCGAACCCGTCGATCAGTTCCGGCGTGTACGTCGAGCCGCCCCCGACAACGGCGAGTTTCACCCTGACTCCCAGCTTATTAGGAAAGTTTCCTAACTCATTCTAGGGTCAAGGGCGCCCTTGGGGGAAGGGGGCTCCTAGGCGCCGTCCTGGTGTTCGGGGAAGGCGTTGACGGTGACCCGGTGCATCCGGCGGCGCTCGGTGTAGTCGGCCACCGCGTAGTGCTGGGTGGGCCGGTTGTCCCAGAACGCCATCGTGCCCGGCCGCCACCGCAGGCGTACCTGGTACTCGGGGGAGCGGATGTGGTCGATGAGCAGCGGTAGCAGCGCCTCGTTCTCCCGGTCGGTCAGCCCGGCCAGGCGGGTGGTCGAGGCCCGGTTGACGAACAGCGCCTTGCGTCCCGTCTCGGCGTGGGTGCGGACGACCGGCCGCTCGATCGGCGGCCACTTGGCCTGGATCTCCTCAAGGTCGAAGGGGTGTCCCTTGGAGATGGCCTTCTTCATCGACATCGTGATGTCGTGCACGGCCGTCAGCTCGTCGCACAGCCGCTGCAGGGACGGCGACAGCGTCTCGTACGCCAGGTAGGTGTTGGCCCAGCAGGTGTCGCCGCCGACGCTCGGCAACTGGACGCAGCGCAGCAGCGAGCCCATGGGCGGCGTGGGCTCGAAGGTGTTGTCGCTGTGCCACTCGTCGCCGCCCTCGCCCTTGGGGTCGGTCTGGTCCAGCACGTGGATCGGGCTGCTGGAGTCCTTCTTGAACGCCGGATGGTTGAGCGTGCCGAAGTTCAGCGCGAACTGCAGGTGCTGGTCGTCGTCGATGTGCTGGTCGCGGAAGAACAGCACGAGGTGGCGCAGCCAGCCTTCGCGGAGTGTGGCCACCTCTTCCGGCGCCAGCGGCTTGCGCAGGTCGACCCCGGTCACCTCGGCGCCGATGTGCTTGGTCACAGGGTGAAACTCAATCATGGCCTGAACGTACGTCCCAAGCAACTGCTTGGTCAAGATACTCGTCTGGCCATTGAGTCGCGGACACCCCCGATCCTCCGTCAAAATGTTCGACATGGCCCGACGCACCACGACCCCGCCTCCGGAGGACTTCGAGGAGAGGATCGTCGACATCGACGTCTCCTCCGAGATGCGCACCAGCTTCCTCGAGTACGCCTACTCGGTCATCTACCAACGCGCGCTGCCAGACGCGCGCGACGGTCTGAAGCCGGTGCAGCGCCGCATCCTCTACTCCATGAGCGAGATGGGGCTGCGCCCCGACCGCGGGCACGTCAAGTCCTCGCGCGTCGTCGGCGACGTCATGGGCAAGCTCCACCCCCACGGCGACTCCGCGATCTACGACGCGCTCGTGCGCCTGGCGCAGCCGTTCTCGATGCGGCTGCCGCTCGTCGACGGCCACGGCAACTTCGGCTCGCCCGACGACATGCCGGCCGCCATGCGCTACACCGAGGCGAGGCTGGCTCCCGCCGCCATGCTCATGGTGGAGTCGCTCGACGAGGACACCGTCGACTTCAAGCCCAACTACGACGGCCAGGAGACCGAGCCCACGGTCATGCCGGCCGCCTTCCCCAACCTGCTCGTCAACGGCACCACCGGCATCGCCGTCGGCATGGCCACCAACATGGCCCCGCACAACCTCGGCGAGGTCGTCGCCGCCGCCCGCCACCTGATCAAGAAGCCGGACGCCTCGCTCGACGAGCTGATGCGGTACGTGCCCGGCCCCGACCTGCCCACCGGCGGCTCGATCATCGGCCTGCAGGGCATCCGCGACGCCTACGAGAGCGGCCGCGGAACCTTCCGCATGCGCGCCAAGTGCACGGTCGAGCAGATCACCCCGCGCCGCAAGGGCATCGTCGTCACCGAACTGCCCTACGCCGTCGGCCCCGAGCGCGTGGTCACCAAGATCAAGGACCTGGTGACCAGCAAGAAGCTCCAGGGCATCGCCGACCTGAAGGACCTCACCGACCGGCACAAGGGCCTGCGCCTGGTCATCGAGATCAAGAACGGCTTCGTCCCCGAGGCCGTGCTGGAGGAGCTCTACCGGCTGACGCCGATGGAGGAGACCTTCGGCATCAACAACGTGGCGCTCGTCGACGGCGAGCCCCGCACGCTCGGCCTGCGCGAGCTGCTCCAGGTCTACGTCGACCACCGCATCACGGTCGTGCGCCGCCGCTCCGAGTACCGCCGCCGCAAGCGGCAGGAGCGCCTGCACCTGGTCGACGGCCTCATCATCGCGCTGCTCAACATCGACGAGGTCATCCAGGTCATCCGTTCCTCCGACGACTCCGGTCAGGCCCGCCAGCGCCTGATGGACGTCTTCGAGCTGACCGACATCCAGGCCGCCTACATCCTCGACACGCCGCTGCGCCGCCTGACCCGCTTCGACAAGCTGGAGCTCGACAGCGAGAAGGAGCGGCTGAGCGCGGAGATCGCCGAGCTCAGCGAGATCCTCGGCTCCGAGGCGCGGCTGCGTCAGGTGGTCTCCGGCGAGCTGGCGGAGGTGGCCAAGAAGTACGGCACGCCGCGCCGTACCGTGCTGCTGGAGTCGGCCGGAGTGGCCCGCACGCCGGTGGCGTCGCTGATGATCGCCGACGACCCGTGCCTGGTGCTGCTGTCGTCCACCGGGCTGCTGGCCCGTACCCCCGACGCCACGGCGCTGCCCGGCGAAGGCGAGCGCACCGCTCACGACGTGCTGGTCTCGGCGGTGCGAAGTACGGCGCTCGGCAGCGTCGGCGTCGTCACCTCCGAGGGCCGCATGGTCCGCGTGGCCGTGGCCGACCTGCCCACGCTGCCGCCCTCGGCCAACCCGCCGTCGTTGTCCGGCGGGCATCCGGTTGCCGAGTTCATCACGCTCGACTCCGGCGAGAGCGTCGTCGGCCTGGGCTCGCTCGACCCCGACAGCCCCGGCCTCGCGCTGGGCACCGCGCAGGGCGTGGTCAAGCGGGTCGTGCCCGAGTACCCGGGCAACCGCGACGACTTCGAGGTCATCACGCTGAAGGACGGCGACCAGGTGATCGGCGCCGTCGAACTCGACTCCGAGGACGCCGATCTGGTCTTCGTCACCTCCGACGCGCAGATGCTCCGCTTCTCCGCCTCCTCCGTACGCCCCCAGGGCCGGCCGGCGGGCGGCATGGCGGGCATCAGGCTCGACGGCGACGCCAGGGTCATCTTCTTCGGCGCCGTCGACCCGTCCCGCCCGGCCCAGGTGGTCACGGTCGCGGGATCGGCCACCGCCCTGCCCGGCACCCAGGTGGGCGGCGGCAAGGTCTCCGACTACGCCGAGTTCCCCGCCAAGGGCCGCGCCACCGGCGGCGTACGCGCCCAGCGCTTCCTGAAGGGCGAGGACGTCCTGCTGCTCGCCTGGGTCGGCCCCGCTCCGGCCAAGGCGGTCTCGGCGACGGGCAAGCCCATCCCGCTGCCCGAGGAGATCAGCCGCCGCGACGGCTCCGGCCTGCGCCTGACCCACACGATCGGCGCGGTGGGCGGCTCCCTGGCCGCCGACGCTCCGCCCGCCACGCAGCCCCCCGCCCAGGCGGGAGCCGAAGAGCTGTTCTGATCCGCCCGGCTTTGCCCTCACCCGAGGGCAAAGCCCGGTCAGAAATCAGAGAGAGCGCTCTCTAGCCTGGCTTGGCGATTCGGGTCACTATGGGGTCTCGTCGAGATCCTGGAGGCGTCGTGACCCCCCACGGCCGCAGAACGCGCTTTCTCGCACTCTTAGCCCTGCTGGGCGCCACGCTCTTGGCCGCCCCCGCGCAGGCGGCGGCGGAGCCGCTGGACGTCACCGACTTCGAGTCCGACACCGTCCCCGCGGGCGTCTACCCGTGGGGCAACGACGCGGCCTCCACGCCCCGGCTGGCCATCGCCGCCGCGCCCGACCGGCCCGGCGCGGCGAGCACCAACCGGGCCCTGAACGCCGAGTACACCGTCAGCCAGTGGGGCGGCTGGTCACACGACCTGGCCGCCACCCAGGACTGGTCGCCCTACTCGGGCTTCTCCTTCTGGGTCAAGGGCACCGCCTCGGGCCAGCGGGTGTTCTTCGAGGTCAAGGACGGCGGCGCCGGCGCGGGCAGCGCCGAGCTGTTCGAGTCGTCCTTCACCGACGACACGGCGGGCTGGCGGCAGATCCAGGTCCCGTTCGCCGGCTTCGTCCGGCGCGGCGACTACCAGCCCGGCGGCGCCCCCACCGACGGCGAATTGGACCTGGTCGCGATGTGGGGGTACGCGATCCGCTTCCCCACCGCGTCGGGCACCCTCGTCTTCGACGACGTCCAGGTGTACGGCACCGCGCCCCCCAGACCGGTCAGGCTGAGCACCGACGCCCCGGTCTACCCCGTGAACGAGAAGGGCGGCGCCGAGGTCAAGGTCACCGTGACCACCGCCGACGGCAAGCCGCTGCCCGCCGACGCCAACGTCACGTACCGGACCGGCGCGGGCACCGCCACTCCCGGCCAGGACTACACCCCGGCCGACGGCGTGCTCACCTTCCCCGCGGGCACCGCCTCCGGCACGGCCAAGGCGTTCACCGTCAGGACGCTCGCCGACCGGCAGGCCGAGGTCGCCGAGACGATCCCGGTCGTGCTGTCGGGCGAGGGTGTCAGGCCGCCCGCCGACGAGCCCGCGATCGTGGTCAACGCGCACGGCCTGCCGTACCTCGACAAGGGCAGGAGCGTGAAGGAGCGGGTGCGTGACCTGCTCGGGCGCATGACGCTGGCTGAGAAGGCCGGGCAGATGACGCAGGCCGAGCGCGGCGCGCTGGGCAAGCAGGACGACATCGCCGAGTACCTGCTCGGATCGCTGCTGTCGGGCGGGGGCTCGGCGCCGTCGGTGAACACGCCCAAGGGCTGGGCCGACATGGTCGACGGGTTCCAGTTGCGCGCGCGGCAGACCCGGCTGCAGATTCCGCTCATCTACGGCGTGGACGCGGTGCACGGGCACAACAACGTGATCGGCGCGACGATCTTCCCGCACAACGTGGGCCTGGGCGCCACGCGTGACCCGGCCCTGGTGGAGAAGACGGGTGAGATCACCGCCAAGGAGGTCAAGGCGACCGGCATCCCCTGGGACTTCGCGCCGTGCCTGTGCGTCTCGCGGGACGAGCGGTGGGGGCGCGCCTACGAGTCGTTCGGCGAGGACCCGGCGCTGGCCGGCCGGATGGCCACGATCGTGGACGGCCTGCAGGACCACGGCGTGCTGGCCACCGCCAAACACTACGTCGCCGACGGCGGCACAACCTACGGCACCTCCTCGACCGGCGACTACACCATCGACCAGGGCGTCTTCACCGGAACCCGGCAAGAACTGGAGGCGCTGCACCTGGCGCCGTTCGCCGAGGCGATCAAGCGGGGCGTGGGCAGCGTCATGCCGTCCTACTCCAGCGTCGGCCCGACCAAGATGCACGCCCACCGCGAACTGATCACCGACGTGCTGAAGGGCAGGCTCGGCTTCAAGGGCTTCGTGATCAGCGACTGGGCGGCGATCGACCAGATCCCCGGCGACTACCCGTCCGACGTGCGCACCTCGATCAACGCCGGGCTCGACATGATCATGGTGCCGCACGTGTACCCGCAGTTCGTGGCCGCGCTCACCGCCGAGGTGACCGAGGGCCGCGTCACGCTCGCGCGCGTGGACGACGCGGTGAGCCGCATCCTGACGCAGAAGTTCCGGCTGGGACTGTTCGAGCGCCCCTTCGCCGACCGCTCGGGCCTGGCCGCCGTGGGCTCGCCCGGCCATCGAGCGCTCGCCCGTACGGCCGCCGCCAAGTCGCAGGTCCTGCTGAAGAACGACGGCGCCGTGCTGCCGCTGCCCCGGACCGCCAAGGTGTACGTGGCCGGGTCCAACGCCGACGACGTCGGCAACCAGTCCGGCGGCTGGACGATCAGCTGGCAGGGCGCCTCAGGACCGACCACGCCGGGCACCACCATCCTGGAGGGCATCCGCGGCCGGGCCTCCTCCGTCACCTACTCGGCCGACGCCTCCGCCCCGACCGCCGGTCATGACGTGGGCGTCGTGGTCGTGGGCGAGACGCCGTACGCCGAGGGCATCGGCGACGTCGGGCGCCAGGGGCGCACCCTTGAGCTGTCGGCTGGCGACAAGGCGGCGGTCGCGTCGGTCTGCGGCGCGCTGCGCTGCGTCGTCGTGGTGGTGTCGGGACGGCCGCTGCTGCTCGGCGACCTGCCGGGCGTCGAGGCGGTCGTGGCCGCCTGGCTGCCGGGGACCGAGGGGGCCGGGGTGTCGGATCCGATGTTCGGCGCGGTGCCGTACACGGGACGGCTGCCCTTCACCTGGCCCGCCTCGATGGAGCAGGTGCCGATCAACGTGGGAGATCCGGTGTACCGTCCGCTGTTCCCCTATGGGTTCGGGCTGCGCACCGATCGGGCGCGTACGCGGCTGGCGGCCCTGCGTGAGCAGTTGAGCAGGGGTGACGGGCTGTCCAAGGCGGCCGCTGCGGTGCTGGGCGCGGTGCTGCCCGAGCGCCACTGGAACGCCGACGGGTCGGTGCGCGACGGCCGTACCGTGCTGCGGGCGGTGGGTGTGGCCGCCGCGTTGCTGGAGAGGTCGCGTACCGACACCTACGCGCACGGCGACGCGCTCGTCTCGGTGGCCAGAGATCCGGCGCAGGCGGCCGGCCACGACCCGGCGGCGCAGGCGCTGGCCGACCAGGCGCTCGCGGCGGGCGACCTGACCGGTGCCGTGAAACTGCTCGCGGGCTAGTCCGAGGTCTCGCCCACGCACAGGCAGAACGGGTGACCGGCCGGGTCGAGGAAGACACGGAAGGTGTCGTCCTCGCTCGGCTGGTACTCGTGCTTGCGCGCGCCGATCTTCAGGACCTGCTCCTCGGCGACGTCCAGGTCGTCGACGGTGACGTCGAGGTGGAACTGCTGGGGCCGGGCGGGGTCCGGCCAGTCCGGCGGCTGGTGGTCCTCGGCCAGCTGGAAGGCCAGCCGGGCGGGCGGGCCGCCGTCGGTGACGACCACCCAGGTCTCGTCCTCCTCGCTGACGACACGCCAGCCGAGCAGTTCGGAGTAGAAGCGGGCCAGCTCGATGGGCGAGGGGCAGTCGAGCACGGTGGTGCGGAATCTGGCGATGCCTGTCATGCCCAGACTTCTACCTCATCCTCGGCGCCCGACACCTGGCTCACGCGGTGACGGTGGCGGGCAGGGCCAGCAGGAGCTCGTGGGGCTCACCGGCCTGCCAGTCGCGGATCAGGCGGGCCCCTGCCTCGCCGGGGTCGAAGTCCTCGCAACCGAGCGGGCCGTAGCAGCCGGCCTTGTCGAGCATGGCGATCAGCGGGTCGTCGTCGGGCAGGCTGGCCGCGTACGCGGCCGCGTCGAAGAGCGCGAGCGCGCCGCGGGCGTTCCTGCCCTCGTCGTTGGACTCCACCCGGTCGAGGCGGCGGCGCGCCTGGGAACGCAGATAGGCGGCGAGGGTTTCTGACCGGCTCACGGCAACCTTCTCAATCACTCACGTGCGGCTACAGCATCATCACAAAGAGTAAGGGGTGATCGTGGGATGTTCGCCAACTTCACCCTGCCGGGCACCCCGGAAATACTCATGAAACGCGTGTGCGGCATCATCTGACTCATGAGTGAATTCGACGACCTGCTGGCCGACAACGCCAAGTACGCCGCCGGCTTCACCGGCTCCGACCTCACCGGAAGCGCGGCCCGCGGGCTCGCGGTGGTGACGTGTATGGATTCGCGCATCGACCCCTTGGGGCTGCTCGGCCTGGTGCCGGGCGACGCCAAGATCCTGCGCAACGCCGGTGCCCGCGTCACCGACGACGTCCTGCGCACCCTGGTGCTGGCGGTCTTCCTCCTGGGCGTCGAGCGTGTCCTGGTGATGCCGCACACCGACTGCGGCATGTCCAAGGTCTCCGACGACGACGTGCACGCCCTCGCACAGAAGCAGGGCGTGGACACCCGCAGCCTGGAGTTCCACACCGTCCCCGACCAGCGGGAGGCCCTGCGGCACGACCTGACCCGGATCAGGACCACCCCGTTCTTCCCGCACCCGCTGCCGGTGGGCGGAGCGATCTACGACGTCCACACCGGGAAGCTGCAGCCCGTGGAGCTCTGACCTGGACAAATGCCCTATTCGACCGCTACGGCATGTCCTACCGGGCAAAGATCGCCGGATGCGCTCGAATAGGGATCATGTTTGATCCGGACCCGCTGATCGTGGCCCATCGAGGCGCTCCCAAGGTGGCGCCCGAGAACACCCTGGCCGCCTTCCGCGCCGCCGGCACCGCCGGCGCCGATCTCTACGAGCTGGACGTCCACCAGACCCAGGACGGCCACCTCGTGGTCATCCACGACGCGTCGCTGGCCCGCACCACCGACGTCGAGCAGGTCTTCCCCGACCGCGCCCCGTGGCGGGTGCGGGACTTCACGCTGGAGGAGATCAGCAGGCTGGACGCCGGGACCTGGTTCGACCAGAAGTTCGCCGGGGAACGGGTGCCGACGCTGCGCGCCGTCCTGGAGGCCATGAAGGGCGGCCCCGGGCTGCTGCTGGAGGTCAAGCACCCCGCCGACGCGCCCGAGGTGGCCGAGCGCCTGGCCGGGCTGATGGCGCTCGCGCCGCCGCTGACGATCGTGCAGAGCTTCGACTGGCAGTTCATCAAGAAGTTCCAGGCCAGGGGAGAGCGGGCGGTCCTCAGCAGGTCGCCGGCCGCGGCCGAGCTGACCGACATCGCCGAGTACGCCGAGTACGTGAGCGTCAAACACCGCGCCATGACCCCCGCCTACGTCCGCCGGGCGCACCGGCTGGGTCTCAAGGTGCTCGCCTTCACCGTGAACCGGCGCCCTGCCCTGCGCCGGGTCGTCGCGGCCGGGGTGGACGGGCTGATCACCAACCGGCCCAAGGCGCTGCGGCGGGCGCTGGAGACCCACGTGTGCTTCACCGCGCCGCCCGAGCTGGTCTCCATGACGAACAGGCGGGTCTGCCCTCCGGAGACGCCCGCTCCCACGGCTCCGGCGCCGGTGCCCACACCTGTGGTGGGGACCGGTCTGCCTCTTGTGACCAGGCCTGTCGTGCCGTTGCTCTGACCACTTCGGGGGCCGGCGGGGCGCGCGTCACGGCGGCCCGCCCCGTCTCGCCGGAGGAGCGTCTCCCTGGACGGGGGCCCGCCCCGTGCGGCGGGTGGGGGTGGGGTGGCTGGGCCGTAACGAGGAGTCGATGTGATTTCGTCGGCGCGGACTGGTAACAAGGACAGCATGTTTGACGACACCGCCGCGCTGCGCGAAGAGGCCGAGACGCGACTCAGGGCGCTCGCGGGGGACCACGCGCGCCTCAGAGACGACCAGTGGTCCGCCATCGAGGCGCTCGTCGTCGACCGCAGGCGGGTGCTGGTGGTCCAGCGCACGGGCTGGGGCAAGTCGGCGGTCTACTTCGTGGCCACCGGGCTGCTGCGCGACCTGGGCGAGGGGCCCACGGTCATCGTCTCGCCGCTGCTGGCGCTCATGCGCAACCAGATCGCCGCCGCCGAGCGGGCCGGGATCAGGGCCGTCACCATCAACTCCGCCAACCCGGAGGAATGGGGCCGGATCTACGAGCAGGTCGCCGACGGCCTGGTCGACGTGCTGCTGGTCAGCCCCGAACGGCTCAACAACCCCGACTTCCGCGACAACGTCCTGCCCGAACTGGCCGAGAGCGCCGGGCTCGTCGTGGTCGACGAGGCCCACTGCATCTCCGACTGGGGCCACGACTTCCGGCCCGACTACCGGCGGCTGGCGACGCTGTTCGAGGAGCTGCCGCCCGGCATCCCGGTGCTGGCCACGACGGCCACCGCCAACGCGCGCGTGACCCGCGACGTCGCCGAGCAGATGGGCGAGCAGACCCTGGTGCTGCGCGGGCCGCTGGAGCGCGAGAGCCTCCACCTCGGCGTGGTCAAGCTGCCCACGGCCGAGCAGCGGCTGGCCTGGCTGGCGCGGACCCTCCACGAGCTGCCCGGCTCCGGCATCGTCTACACGCTGACCGTCGCCGCCGCCCACGAGATCGCCGGCTACCTGCGCGAGCAGGGCCACGAGGTGGCCGCCTACTCCGGCCAGACCGACCCGGCCGAGCGCCTGGCCGCCGAGGAGGCACTGCTCACCAACAAGATCAAGGCGCTGGTCGCCACCAGCGCGCTCGGCATGGGCTTCGACAAGCCCGACCTGGGCTTCGTCATCCACGTCGGCGCGCCGCAGTCGCCCGTCGCCTACTACCAGCAGGTCGGCCGGGCCGGGCGCGGCGTCGAGCGGGCCGAGGTGATCCTGCTGCCCGGCACCGAGGACCGCGACATCTGGGCCTACTTCTCCTCGCTGGCCTTCCCGCCGGAGCAGCAGGTACGCGCGACGCTGGCCGCGCTGGCGGAGAGCGGCGGCGTGCTGTCCACGCCCGCGCTGGAGAGCCGGGTCGACCTCAGCCGCAGCCGCCTGGACATGATGCTGAAGGTCCTCGACGTCGACGGGGCCGTGCACCGGGTCAAGGGCGGCTGGGAGGCCACCGGCGAGCCCTGGGACTACGACGCCGAGCGCTACTCGCGCATCGCCGCCGAGCGCAAGGCCGAGCAGGACGCCATGCTCGCCTACCAGAGCACCGGCGAGTGCCGCGAGGAGTTCCTGCGCAAGCTGCTCGACGACGAGGCCGCCAAGCCGTGCGGGCGCTGCGACAACTGCACCGGGCAGCACCGCTCGGCCGAGATCGGCGCCCAGGCGGTCGAGTCGGCCCGTCAGCGGCTCGGGCGGCCCGGCGTGGAGATCGAGGCGCGCAAGCAGTGGCCGACGGGCCTGACCGACCTGTCCGGGCGGATCAAGCCCGAGCTGGGCGCCGAGCCGGGGCGCGCACTCGGGCGGCTGACCGACATCGGATGGGGCAACCGGCTGCGCGAGCTGTTCGCCGGCGGCGACGCGGCGGTCTCCGACGAGATGTTCAAGGCCGTGGTGCAGGTGCTGGCCGCGTGGGAGTGGCGCGAGCGGCCGGTGGCCGTGGTCAGCGTGCCGTCGGGCTCGCGGCCGGCGCTGGTGCGCGGGTTCGCGGAACGGCTGGCGCAGGTCGGCCGGCTCACCTACCTGGGCGAGCTGGGCTACCGGGCGGGCTCGCCGGGCAGCCAGTTCAACAGCGCCAAGCGGGTGCAGGCGATCCGGGCGACGCTGGCGATGCCCAAGGAGCTCGGGGCCGCGATCGCCGCGTGCGGCGGTCCCGTGCTGCTGGTGGACGACCGGGTCGACACCGGCTGGACCATGACCCTGGGCGCCGCCCTGATCCGCCACGCCGGCGCCCCCGCCGTGCTGCCGTTCGTTCTGGCCACCACGTCCTAGGCGCGCCCGGCGGTGGCCAGGGCGGCGCGGGAGCGGGCGATCTCCTTGAGCGTGCGCACCCGCCAGGTCGGCTCGCCCAGCGGGCCGAGCAGGGCGGCGCAGGTCAGGAAGTGGCCGAGGGCCGCCTGTTCGTCCCCGCGCCACCGGCGGGTCTCGCCCAGCGCGAACTCGGTCAGCGCCTCCCCGTGCACGTCACCGGCGGCGGCGAACATCCTGCCGCACTCGGCCAGCATCGCGGTGGCCTGCTCGAAGTGGCCGAGCGCCGCGTGCGCCTCGCCCAGGCGGCGTAACGTCATGCGCTCGCCCTTGGCCCAGTCGAGTTCGCGGGCCAGGCGCAGGCTCTCCTCGTAGTGCTCGATGGCGCTCTCGACCTTGCCCATCTCGAATCGGGCGATGCCGAGGCCGCGCAGGAGATCGGCGTGGTACTGGGCGTTCTGGGCGCCGCCGGTCAGCACGAGACCGAGCTCGCACACCTCGGCCGCCTCGGGCCAGCGGGCCTGGTGCAGGTGGATGACGGACATGGCGATCCAGGCGTTGGCCAGGCCGTTGGTGTCGCCGTACTCGAGGAAGCGGTCGGCGGCGAGGGTCGTGTGGGCGAGCGCGCGGCCGAGGTCGCCCGCGGCGGCGGCGCAGGTGCCGAGCATGGTGAGGGCGTAGGCGGCCTCGTGCTGGTCGCCGTCGGCTTCGGCGGCGGCCAGGAGTTCACGCAGTTCGGCCCCGACCTCGCGGTGCCGGCCCCGGTCGAGGCCGACGTCGACGCGCATGAGCCGCAGGCGGCGGGCGGTCTTGCGGTCGGCGCCGGCGCTGACCGCGCTGAGCAGGCGGTCGGCGTCGTCGTGGAAGCCGCGGATGGTCAGGAACGGCGTGATCACCTCGGCCAGCCGGGCGGCCATGGACGGTGCGGCGGCCTGTGCCACGGCCAGCAGCGTCTTGCGCTCGGCCAGCAGCCAGGCGCGGCGGCGCGGCCCGGCGGGCGGCGTGCGGGGCAGCGCGTCGGGCGCCGGGGGCACGAGCGGCAGCGGCAGTTCGGTGGTGGCGGCCATCAGGCGCTCCAGCGACTCCTGTGACAGGCGGCGCAGCGCGTCGGCCTGCCCGTCCACGGCCAGTTCCCTGGCGAAGTCGCGCAGCAGGTCGTGCATCCGGTAGCGGGCCTGCCCGGCGCCGTCGATCTCGCTGGCGGTGATCAGGCCGGCGGTGGCGAGGTCCTCGACCGCCTGGTCGGCCAGGCGGGGTGGCTGGCCGAGCAGCGCCCGCATCGACCAGTCGGCCACGCTGTCGAGCCCGGTCACGCCGAACATCAGGAACGCCCGCCTGGCCGCGATCGACAGCGGCGCGAAGCCCATCGCGTACGTGCTGCGCACGTCGAGCCGGCCGTAGCGCAGCTCGTCGAGGCTGGCCGAGGAGATGCGCTCGGCGAAGTCGGCCAGCGGCCAGGCGGGCCGGGTGGCCAGGCGCGCTCCGGCGATCCGGATGGCCAGCGGCAGCCGCCCGCAGACCCGCACGATCGTCTCGGCCGAGTCCGGGGCGGCGGCGACACGGTCCCGCCCGGCGATCCCCGCCAGCAGCCGCTGCGCGTCCTCGAACGGCAGCACCTCCAGCGGCACCGCCGTCGCACCGGGCAGCGCGGCCAGCGGGCCGCGGGAGGTGACGATCACCGCGCTGCGCGGCGTGCCCGGCAGCAGGTGCTGCACCTGCAGCTCGTCGCGGGCGTCGTCGAGCACGACCAGCACCGCCCGGTCGGCGACCCGCGCCCGGTACATCGCCGCACGGTCCTCCGTCGCCGCGGGCAGCATCTCGCCGTCGACACCGAGCGCCTTGAGCAGCTCGGCGAGGGCGTCGCCGGGGTCCATGCCGCCGAGCCTGGCGAACAGCTGCCCGTCCGGATAGCGCTCACGCACCCGATGAGCCGCGTGTACGGCCAGCGTGCTCTTGCCCGTCCCCGGCGGCCCGGATACGACGACGATGGCCGGGGCGGACCCGCCCATGTCCAGGGCGCCGGTCACGGTGGCCAGCTCGACGGCCCGGCCCACGAAGTCGCCCAGGTCGGCGGGGAGCTGGCACAGGCCGGTCCAGGCGGGGGCGGCCCGCCGTACCGGAGGGTGGGCCTGTTCGCCGGCGAGCAGCGCGCCGTGCAGCTCGCGCAGCTCGGGGCCGGGCTCCACGCCGAGCTCGTCGACGAGGATCTTGCGGGCGCGGATGTAGGCGTCGAGCGCCTCGGCCCGCCGGCCGGCGCCGTGCAGGGCGAGCATGAGCTGGCGCCAGGGGCGTTCGCGCAGGGGGTCGGCCTCCAGCCGGGCGTACAGCTCGGCGATCAGTTCCTGGTGGTGGCCGAGCGCCAGCCGTACGTCGGTCCAGTCGGCGCGGGCGCGGTCGGCCTGCTCCTCCAGTTCGGCGATGCGGGCGGCGAGGGTGCGCGCCAGCGGCGCGTCCTCGGCGGGGCGGCCGCGCCACAGCCGGAACGCGCGCTGGAACAGCACGTGCGCGGCGGCCAGGTCGTCGCGGGCGGCGTGCTCGCGGGCCCCCTGTACGGCTTCGCCGAAGGCCAGCAGGTCCAGCCGCCCGGGGTCGGCGCGCAGGCGGTAGCCGGGCTCGCACGTCTCGACGTCGATGGCGGCGCGGCGGATCTGGGAGACGTAGGTCTGCAGGTTGGACACGGCCGAGCGCGGCGGCCGCTCCCAGACGGCGGCGATGAGCCGGTCCCTGGAGACGATCTGGTTGGGGTGCAGGAGCAGCGCGCTGAGCACGGCGCGCGGCTTGCGGGGGAGCTGGACGGAGCCGCCGCCGCCGGAAATGAGAAGAGGTCCGAGGATACCGAATTCCACATGAACCTCCAGTTATGGGGGCGTCAGTGGTGACTTTATGGCGTTTTTGTGGCGCTGCACAGGACTGTTGATCACGTAGAGACGCGGGGAAGGGAGGTTCGCATGAAGATCGAGGTTCGCAAGGTCGAGGCCGTCAAGGCCACCGTTCGGGACGCCTGATTCACCGCGATCGGGCGAGGACGGTGCTACCTCGCCCGATCCGCTCTGACCGTCCTTCGAGGAGAGGCTGTGCGAGTCGTTCTGAAGGAATGCGCCTGGGAGTCCCTGGGCGAGGATCTCGTCCTGGTGCACGATCCCCGGGAGGCGCTGACGCTGGCCGACCCCGGCGGCCAGGTCGCCGCCCTCCTCGACGAACTGGCCAAGGGCCCCGCCACCGCCGCCGGGCTGTCGGCCGCGCTGCGGGCGCGCGGGGTCGAGCTGAGCGAGGACGACGTCGCCGACGGACTCGACGGGCTCGACTCGCTCGGGCTGCTGGAGGACGCGGGCGAACGCTGGCTCGGCGACCCGGAGGCCGACGAACGCCACTTCTCCACCATGACGTTCCTGGGCGCCTTCTCCGGCCTGCGCGTGTCCAGGGCCGAGATGATGCGCAGGCTGCGCCGTTCCCACGTGCTGGTGCTCGGGGCCGGCGGCGGGGGATCCTCGGTCGTGCAGTCGCTGGCCGGCCTCGGCGTCGGCAGGCTGACCATCGTCGACCGCGACGACGTCGCCCCGCGCAACTTCGCCCGCCAGTTCCTCTACCGCCACGCCGACATCGGCAGGTCCAAGGTCGAGCGGGCCGCGGAGTGGGTACGCGAGTACGACCCCGCCATCGAGGTACGCGCCGTCGACCGGTGGATCGCCGGACCCGAGGACCTCAAGGACCTCACCGACGGCGTCGACCTCATCGCGGGCGGCCTGGACGGCGAACCCGGCGCCCACCTGTGGGTCAACGAGGCCGCCCTGCGCGCCGGCATCCCGCTCGTGGCCGGCGGCATGGGCCGTACGCAGCTGATGTACTGCTCCGTCGACCCCGGCAGGAGCCCGTGCCTGCTGTGCGACGAGTCCGACCGGCCCGATCCCAGCTCGCCCACCTCCGGCGGCGTCGCCCAGCGGCTCAGCCAGGGGCTCCAGCTCAACAACGCGCTCATCGGCCCCATCGCCGCGCAGATGGGCTCGCTCATCGCCTACGAGGCGCTGCGCTACCTGACCGGATTCGAGCCGCCTCGGGCCGCGGGGGCGCGCGTGATGCTCGATCTCAGGACGGGACTGGTGCCGGTGTGGGAGCCGTTCCCGGCCGATCCCGGCTGTCCGGCCTGCGCGCTCGCCCCGCGGAGAGGCACCCCATGACCCAGACCGTACGGCTGCGCCCGCTGAGCCTCGTCGAGGAAGGCGAGGAGGTCCTGGTCGGCGACCCCGAATCGGGCACCTTCATCACCATCCCCGCGGTCGGCGGCGTCGTCATCTCCGCCCTGCAGCGCGGCGCCACCACCGAGGAGGCGGCGCGCGAGGCCGAGGCGTTCGCCGGCGAACCCGTGGACGTGCCCTCCTTCGTCGAGGTACTCCAGGAACTCGGCTTCGTCGACGACGGCGAACAACAGGAGGCGCCCAAGACCGCACCCATCCAGGGCAGACGCTGGCTCGGCGGCGTACGAGAGGAGCACGTCAGGCCGTTCTTCGGCCCGGTCGCCTGGACGATCTACGCCGCCTGCGCGGTGTTCTGCCTGGCCGTCTTCGTCGTCGAACCACGCCTCTTCCCCCAGCCGGGCGAGGACGCGTTCGTGCTGGCCGACATCGGGCTGAGCGCGCTGCTGCTGGTGCCGTTCTCGATGGCGTCGATGGCGCTGCATGAGGCCGGGCACTGGCTGGCCGCGCGGGCGATCGGCATCAGATCCCGCTTCGGCGTGGACCGGCGCATGATGCTGCTGGTCTTCGAGACCGACCTCACCCAGGTGTGGAGTGTTCCCCGGCGCAGACGCTACGGGCCGCTGCTCGGCGGCATGGCCATCGACGTGGTCACGCTCGCCGTCCTGCTCGGCATCCGCCTGACCGGCCCGCCGCAGCCCGTCGACGACACCCTCGCCGTCTGGGTGTTCGTCAAGCTCACCGGCCTGCTCTGGCAGTGCATGATCTTCATGCGCACCGACCTGTACGCCGTCCTGGTCAACTGGCTCGGCTGCCGCAACCTGTGGGAGGTCAAGTCGCTCATGCTGCGGCGGGCCTTCGGCCGGCTGACCCCGGCCCAGGCCGAGGAGCTGGCCGCCGCCGCACCGGCCGACCTCCGCGCCGCCCGGTGGTTCCGGTGGGTCTGGCTGGCCGGGTTCGCCGGGGTCCTGGCCTGGTTCTGGTTCCTGCTGCTGCCGGTCATCGTCACCGTCCTGGAATGGACCGCCGAGGGTCTCGTGCTCGGCCCGCTCACCGTGACGTTCTGGTACCGGCTCGGCTGCGCCACGCTGCTGCTCGGTCCCGAGACGCTCGCCGCCGCGATGGCCGTGGTCCACTGGGCGGGACGGCTCAGGGCCGCGCGGGGACGGGCGAGAGTGCCACAACCACAGGAAGGCTGAGACCCTCAGGGTCCAGGCCCATCGTGACCAGGCCCCGGCGAACGCCGGGGTGCGGCTCGGGTTCCTCAGGGAAGAGTGTTCTGGCAGAGGCGAACAGCGCCAGCCGCGGCCTGCCCCGCGACCCGCTGTGCCAGGCGACGCTCAGCCCGAGCCGCCGGCCGCGCAGGCGGCCGAGCCCGCCCGGGAGGTGTTCCTCCAGGGCGCGCACGGCCGCCGCGTGGCCGCTCTCCAGCAGCACCGGCAGCAGATCCAGCGGGTCGTCCAGCATCGGCAGCCGGAAGTACAGCTCCGTCTTGCCCGTCTTCGGCTCCGCCCCGGCCATGCGCGGGCGGGCGCCCACCGGCAGCCTCGCCACCACCGCGGCGATAGGCTCCGGCATGGGGTACGGCGGGCCGTCAGCGAGTTCCGCGTACACCTTGAGCCGTCCGTCGGGCTTGCCCCCGATCCACGCCCCGAACCTGGCCGAAGCCACCCGCCCCGGCAGCGGCTCCAGGCAGGGCTGCCCGGCCTCCTCCAGCACGCGCAGCACCTCACCGAGCCGGTCCGCGTCGGGGAACTCCGGCGGCGCCACCTCCGCCGCCCAGCTCAGCCCGTCGGGTCCCGGCGTCAGCTCCACCGGGCAGCCCGAGGGCGTCAGGCGGCTCCACCGCCACGTCACCTCCGGCCAGCGGCCGGCCGCCAGCCGGTCGAGGAGGTCGTCCAGAAGCGGCGGCAGGTCGTGGCCGGCGATCGCGCGCAGGGCCGCTTTCACAGGTGGATCCCGATCAGGGTGTCCACGCCCAGGGCCTGCGGGTGGCGGATCAGCGCGCCGTCCTGGCGGATGATCGTGACCTGGTGGCGGAACTCGCGCCGTGCGGGCTCGACGAGCGCGACGCGCAGGGGCAGCGGGCTCACGGCGCTGCCGGGGATCTCCAGGCGGGCGCGCCGGTGGTAGTTGTTCGCCGGGTCGTCGTACTCCACCTCCAGGAAGGCCATCCTGACCGTGCCCTGCTCGAACAGGGGGAGGGCGAGGATGTCGAGGGAGTCGGGGAAGGGGTCGTTGACCGGCAGGAAGGAGGCGTCGCCGGAGAAGGCCGGGGTGACGCGGGTGGTGCCGTCGCTCAGGTGGTGGGTGAGCTGGGCGGTCCACGACCTTTCCGCGGGCCTGGTCAGGCGCAGGCGCCACTGCTGTGCGGCGTCCTTCGGGCGGACGCGGAAGATGTCGCGGCGCTGGAAGGTGTGGCCGTCGTCGTAGCGCAGGTCCACGTCCACGGCGTCGACGATGCCGGGGTCGATGCGGTTCGGGAAGATCTCCAGCTTGAGGAAGCCGAGGTCGTCCTGGGGGTCGGCCTTGAGCGTGCGGTCCTTGGTACGGCGGGGCGGGACCTGGTAGGAGAGCTTCTCGCCGATCCAGCCGGAGTTGGCGAGGAAGTGGTGCTCCATGCCGACGGTGAAGTCGAGGTCACGGGCGGCGTTCAGGAACGTGGTGAAGCGGGCCGGTCCGGGGGCGGCCTGGGTGAGGCGGAAGTCCTCGGGGCCGTTGCCGCCGTAGTCGATGGCCACGTCGGTGGCGAACAGGCCGATGTCCGCGAAGTCCACGGGCGCGGCCACGTCGACGTCGATCTTCTTGAAGAAGGAGTCGGCCAGATCAACCTTCAGGAAATACGACGATTTGTCGGCCAGATCGTCGAGCAGGAGGCCGACGAAGCCCTGGGGGGCGTAGGTGCGTTTGACGGCCTTGCGGCGTTCGAAGACGAGGGTGACCTTCTTGCGTTCCTCCTGACGGAGGACCTTGAGCTTGAAGGAGACCAGCGCCGGGATGGACGCCGCGCCGCCCTCCTGGGGGCCGGGCGCGGGCCGAGGAGGAGGAGGCGGCGGTGGCGGCGTTCCTCCAGGTGGGCTGCCGCCAGGAGGGCTGCCCCCAGGTGGCGTGCCCCCGGGCGGGGCTCCTCCGGGAGGAGTGCCGCCGGGTGGAGTGCCGCCGGGTGGAGTGCCGCCGGGTGGAGTGCCGCCGGGTGGAGTGCCGCCGGGTGGAGTGCCGCCGGGTGGAGTGCCGCCCGGAGGGGTGCCGCCTGGGGGTGTTCCGCCGGGTGGGGTGCCTCCGCCGGATGGGGTTCCTGGTTTGATGAGCTTCTTGGCCCGGTCGAAGATGGCGTCCAGCCCCTCCGGCTGCGTCGGGCCCTGCAGCTTGCCCAGCGACAGCGACGGCTCGAACCACTTCGACAGCAGGTCGGTCTTGAAGAAGTCGAGCGCCCACTTCTCCGCCTGGTCCCCGGTCCCCTCGAAGTCGATCACCTTGATCGTGATGGCCCCGTTCGCGACCAGTTCCTCGAACCCGGCGTCGATCCCCACCCGCAGCCAGTAGATCTGCGCCTCCAGCCCGGCGGAGAAATGGGTGTAGACGCGGTCAAGGTCCGCGGTGATCTCCACGTGCAGATCCGGGGTCAGCGCCGAGTACGTCAGGTCGTAGACCACCCCGATCGGCGTCAGCCCGTTGGCGAAGGCCGCCTCCAGGATCGTCGCCCCCGCCTCGTCCAGCACCAGGGAGAAGGCCGCAGTCTCCTCCCCGACCAGCGACGGCTTGGCAGAGCCCATGATCCGCGTCACGGGCGTGAACGCGCCGGGCGGCGCCGTGGTCCCGCCGGGCCCCTCCAGGTTCAGCGCCAGGCACCGCACGCTGCCGGCCTCCACCGGCGCCGCCGCCAGCCGGGGGTTCGCCGCCAGCGCCTGCGCCTGACCCAGGATCTTGCTCCGGGTGGCGGCGGGCAGGGTCACCGCCGTCTCCAGCATGAGGAAGCCCCCGCCCTCGATCCCCGCGTCCTTCACGTCGGGCCGGTACTGCAGGAAGCTGAACGCCGCCCGCCCGTCGGAGCGGGTACGCAGCACCACCTCCGTCGCCAGATACCAGAACTGGTCAGGATCGGCGTGGTCGCGGAACACCGTGACCCCGTCGACCTCGAACGTCTGCGACCCCAACTGCAACATCCCGGCCTCCCCGGTCAGACGACGACGGCGTCGGTGTCGTGCACCTGCCAGTCGCGCGTGGACTTGAGCCCGTTGGTGAAGAAGCGCTCGACCCTGAGCTCGTAGAAGTCGTCCGCCTGGGTGGTGAACTCGTAGTCGAAAACGGCGCTGGCGCCACCCGACTCGAAGGTGAACGCGTCGGAGAACCCGCCGGGCGTCCTGGCCGCCACCTCGATCCGCTTGAGGCCGTCGAAGTCGCCGGGCGCCCGCACCGCGATCGCCCGCTGCCCGCGCGGGCCGACGAAGATCTGGGAACGCAGGGTGCTGGACCGCGGCGCCTTGACCACGCTCCCGTCGCGCATCAGCATCGTGACCCGGTAGGCGACCCGCTCGACCGTCACGTCCAGGCGGTCGGCGACGAACTGCCGCGGCTGCTGCCCCTGCACCAGTTCGATCGAGTCGCCGATCCGGATGCCGTTGGTCGGGTCCTCGTACGACAGGTCGACGAAGGCCCGTTCCACCCGCGTCCAGTCCAGGACGGGCGTCAGCGTCACCCGCAGCCGGGCGGGGAACGGGTCGGGCACGTCGATGAGCGGCTGCGTGACCGGCGCGAGCGGCGTGACCCGGTCGCGGTTGTCGGCGGCCCGGTAGGTGATCCGCGCCATGACCGGCCCGGCGGGCTCGCCGACCAGGAACCGTTCCCAGGTGTCCGACGGGTGGCCCTGCGTGAGCTGCACGACGTCGTGCTGGCGGATGCCGTGGCCCGGGTCGTCGTAGCGCAGCTCCACCTGCACCAGCGGGTAGCGTTCCCACGGGAACGACGCGCGGGTCAGCACCGGGATCTGCTCCTGGGCGAACAGCGCCCGCGGCTGGATCGGCGCGGTCTCGCCGGTGACCTGCGTCGTCTCCGACTCCAGCCGGTGCGGCCGCTCGCCGGTCGGGTCGGGGTGGAGGTCCACGGCGAAGCGCAGGGCGACCGGTTCGATCAGCTTGCCGTCCTCGACGTGGGAGAGCCACTCGACCGTGTCCTCCTGACGGGCCTGGTCGAGGTGGACGCTCTTGACCTCGCCCCGGTAGGTGAGGAAGGCCGTCATCGAGCGCACCGGGTCCTTGGCGAAGTCGGCGTGCGAGATGACCTTGACCCGGCGCCGCTGGAACCACGGATGGTCGGCGTTGATCACCTTGACGTGCTTGGTCCTGTCCACGCCGCCGCTCTCGCGGAACAACCCGCTCAGGTGCCCCTGCGGGTAGATCGTGCGGCGGACCGTGGAGCGTTCGGACAGGTTCACGTCCAGGCGCTTACGGTCGATCCTGGTGAAGTGGGTCTTCTTGTAGGTGAACACGCCCAGCGGGGTGCTGCGCGCGGGGGAGAACGAGCGGACCACCTCACGGGCCCGGTCCCAGCCGTCGGGCGGCTCGCGCAGCGGGTCCAGCGAGCTCTCGAAGAACGCGTCGGTGATCATGTCGCGGGCGCGGGCCGCGGCGGCGTCCCTGCGGGCGGCGAAGGTGCCGGACTCGGTGTCCTCGGGGACCGTGGTGTCGACCTCGAAGACGATCGCCCGCTGCTCCTCCAGCTTCTCCATGACGTCCTGGATCTGGACGGAGGTGAACAGGCCCTCCTGGCCGAACGACTCGTCGAGGATCTCCTGGGCCCGGCTCCAGTCGATGCTCAGCCGTACGTGGTAGGCGGGGCGAAGGGCCAGGTAGTCGAGCTGGTAGACGACGCCGATGGGCGACAGCGCGAGCTCCATGGCCTGGTCGAGCAGTTCCACGCCGCGCGCGTCGAGTTCGACGGAGAAGGCGGCGTTGTTGTCGCCGAACAGGGACGGCTTGCCGCCGTGCCGGATGGCCTTGACGAAGGTCCCGCCGCTCCCGCCGCTCTGCTGGCCGAACAGCATGAGCGTGACGCCGCCGTCGAAGACCGGCAGCGGCGCCAGGTTCGGCTCGTCGGCCAGCCCGGCCAGCCGCTTGACCTCCGCGCGTACCTGCGCGAACTGCTGGGGGCCCAGGCCGAGGTGCACGTCGAAGTCGGCGAAGCCGCCCGTCCCCGAGGTGGAGAAGAACTTCAGCAGGCTGAACGCCGGCACGCCGCCCTCCATCCGGAAGGAGGGCGACAGCGGCAGGTAGTAGAACTGGCGCGGGTCGGAGTGGTCCCGCATCACGGTGACACCGTCGATCATGAAGTACGGCGGAGCCTCGATGATCATGGCAGTTCCACGACCAGCTTCTCGTCGTCCACCGGCTCCTGTGACCGGTCCGTGACCGAGTCGCCGTTCTCCATGAAGAACTTCGCGAACCAGCGGTACTCCTTCTTCTCCCCGTCGGGCAGCGCCAGTTCCCAGGTCCGCTCGGTGGCCTCGCCCTTGCGGAAGACGAACGTCTCGCTCTCCGCCCCGTGGGTCAGCTCCACCGTGGCGAGCTTGACCGTGGTCCAGTCGATGAGGTCGGGCAGCACGGTGACGCTCAGGATGTTGGCCTGCTCGCCGACCACCAGCGTCCGCTCGGTCAGCTCCTTCGGGCCCGGGTCGGAGACGCGACTGTCGCGGAAGGTGGTGATCGCCCGGTAGGTCAGCTTGCCCTTCGCCTCGTCGATGACGGGGAAGCTGACGTTGACGCCCCGGTTGCCCTTGTCGATGATCACCGACGGGGTCTGCTGGAAGTCGTTGCCCGTCTCGGTGTAGTCGAAGTCGATGAAGATCGTGTCGATGGAACGCTCGAAGTCGCCCCTGCTGCGTACCTGGATGGTCTTGTTGGCCGAGAACGGGTCGTCCACGATGAACGTCTTGTCGGTCAGCCCGGCGAGCTCACGCACGAACTCCCTGCCGTCCTTCATGAAGTACTTCAGCGACCCGCCATACGGCTGCGCGGGCTGCAGCAGCACCGCCTTGACGCTCTGCTTGGTGAAGTTCTTGTCGATCTGGAACGTCTTGGCCGGCCGGTCGCCCGGTGCGATCTCCGGGTGCCGCAGCGTCAGGACGGCCTTGGTGACCTGGTCGAAGTTCATGTCGCCGATCTCGACGTCGACCATCCAGAGACCGAGGTCATCAATGTTGATCTTGAGGTCGTCACCCTCGTGGTCGATGAGCGGGCTGGTGAACGTACGGCTCTCGCCCTTGTAGTTGACGACGTAGCGGTACTTGAACTTCTTCGGCTGCCCGTCGAGGAACGCGTCGAACTTGCCCACGTCGTCGGCCTTCTTGAACGTGAACGTCCTGACCCCGTGCTTGGCGGTGTGCGGCGGGAAGTCGACGGTCACGTCCACGCTGAAGATCGGCAGCACCTCGAACTCGGCGTTGACCTGGATGGTGAGGTTGAGCTGGCGCAGGAACGGATGGTCGGCGTCCACCTTCTGGGAGAAGTCCTCGAACTTCAGCCCCATCTCGGTGATCGACTTGACGTTGGCCTGCGGACCCTTGGTCACGGTCGTGACCTGCTTCTCCCTGAACTGGATGAACACGTCCGACGACTTGTTGACCATGACGCTGCGCTTGATGTTCTCGAAGTCGGCGTCGCGGACCTTGGAGAAGTCGCGGTTCTCGGGCGGGATGGCCTCGATGAGGTTGCGCTTGATGGCGTCGTCGAGGTGCTGGGTCATCAGCCCTCTGACCGTGTTGAGCACCGGGTGGTCGCTCGGCAGCACGCCGGGGTCGATGTCCACGACGCGCGACTCGGAGTTGATGAAGATCTCGTCGACGCTCTCGGTGAAGTCGTCCTCGGACCAGAAGTTCTCCTCGAAGTCGACCTGCTGGACGAAGCTGTAGAACTTGCTGGCCGTCCAGTGGCCCGTGGCCCGCACCTCGGGCAGCCGCGCGGCGAACGACAGGTCGTAGGTGACCCGCACGCCGCCGGCGCCGGCGGTCTTCATCGCTGCCTCGAAGATCGACGCGCCGAACTCGGTCAGCTCGGCCGAGATGGCCACGATGTTGTTGCCGTACATGGACGGCTTGCCGGCGTGGTTGACGCGCTGCACGAGGTTGCCGGACCCGCCCAGCATGTCCACGGTGACGCTGCCCGCGGTGAACTCGGGCTTGCTCAGGACGATCGCCTTCGGGTCCACCGGCTGGGCGCCCGGTCCGCGTTCCTGCGTGACCTTCTCGGCCAGAAGGACCGCGAGCGCGGCCGTCTGGGTCTCGTTGAGCGCCAGCTCGATGTCCATGAACACCAGCGCCGCGCCGTTGCCCCCGTTGGGCAGGGGCTTGAGCGTCCGGTAGATCAGGTATTTGAAGACCGGCCTGCCGTTCTCCATCCGCATCGTCGGATCTTCCGGCAGGACGTAGAACTTCAGCGGGTTGTCGCTGTCGCGGTAGACGGTGGCGTCGGGGGTCTGGATGGATTCGAGCAACAAGAGCATGAGCTTTCTCCCTACTTGATGAGATCCGCGAGATCGCGGCTCTGGACGCGGACGATGTCCGACTCGATCAGCTCGGCGACCAGGCGCGCCCGCCCCGCCGTCCCCGACAACGCCGCCTTCACGGCCTCCGCCCGCGAAGGGCCGAGCACGGCCGACAGCGCGGTCCGCCAGGGCGGCGACCCCGAACTGCCGCCGGTGGCCACGTCCTGCCAGATGCCGTCCTCCTTCACCTGCAGCGCCACGCGCGGCACCTCGACCGGCAGCGCGCGGACCTGCCCGGCCCGCCCGGCCAGTGCGCCCAGCAGCGCCGCCTTCGCCGGCTCGGGCAGGTCGATCCGGCTGGTGAGCTGCAGGAACGCCGTCTCGCCCGCCACCAGGAGGCTGGGCTCGCGGTCGAGGAACGGCCCCGGCGGCACATAGACCCACACGCTCGGATCCCGCGGATCGGGCACCAGCTCGACGCCGTCCACCACGACCGGGGCGGCCTGGTCCACGGTGATGACCGGCCCGTCCACCGGCTCCGACCACGGCCCCGGCGCCACCCGCCACCGCATGCCCGGCCGGAACGGCGAGTCCGCCGTCCACCCGATCTCCGCCTCCGGCCGGGCCACGCTCAGCGGGACCCGCCGCACCTCCGTCTCCGCCTCGGGCGCCCATTCGACGGTGACCGGCGGACGCAGAGCCACCAGCCGCGCCCGGTGCCCGCCGAACCCCGGCAGCACCGCCGGGTCCAGGTCGAGCCGCTGCCGGTCGTCCACCGGCAGTTCCAGCACCCGGCCCCGCCCCAGTGGCCGGATGACCAGCCTGGCCACCGGGTCGCCGGGCAGGTCGGGCACCGCCACCGTGGGCGTGCCCGGTGCGAGCCGCCCCGCCGTACGGCCGGACTGCCTGATCACGTCCACCGTCGCCAGCGCCAGCAGCGCGTCGGAGGCCAGCACCACGCGCAGCGGCAGCGGGAAGTCGTCGCGGTCCAGCACGATGTGCCGCCGGTCGAAGGGCCGCCACGGCCCTTCGGCCTCCTCGCCCGTGGACATCAGCGCCCGCAGCCGCGCCTCGCCCGCCGGCAGCTCACCGGCCGCGAGCGTCAGCGTCAAGGTTCCGGTACGGCCGGCGCCATCCAGAGCCAGGCTGCCGGAGACCGCGTGCGGACGCTTGGGCGGCGCGGGGGGTAACCGCACGTCCCCCAGGAGCGTGGGCAGGTCGGTGACCGGCTCCGGCAGGTTGGCGGAGACGTGGACCGGCACCTGCCCGGTTGGCAGCCCGGGCAGGGTGATCAGCCGCACGTGCCGGTCCAGCGAGCCGCCCGCCACCTCACGCGCGGCGGCGAACGGGTCGAAGGACAGCACCCGGTGGGCGATCACTGCGGCCGGCTCGGCCAGGTCGAGGCGCACCGAGCCGTGGGCCACCTCGGCGGGCGCGCGCAGGACCAGGTCAAGGCCGGCGCCGGGGGCGGGCACGGCCACCAGCGGCGCCGCGCGCAGCGCCAGCGCCTCGGCGGCGTCCGGGCCGGCGCCGAGCAGATCGGCCAGCGCCAGGACCAGCGCGGAACGCGTGACCCGGGCGCCGCTCCCCAGGCGGGTGGCCAGGCGGGCGGCCAGGTCACGAGGGTCGAACACGGTCTGGAACGCCGCCCTCGGGGCCACGGCCCGCACGGCCAGCCGTACCGCGGCCTCGATCGGGAGGGTGGTGTCCTCGACCAGGCGCGCGATCACCTGCGCCGCCTCCGGCGTCAGCGCGATGGCCAGCCGCGCGCCCAGGAGCTGGTCGGCGGCCAGCACCGCGGGCGGCGAGATCGGCCCGAGCACGACCGAGAGCTCCAGCACGCTCTCGCGCACCTCGGCGGGCACCCCCGGCGTGGACGACAGGGCGGTGAAGGCGAGCTCCAGCAGCCCGGACGGCGGGAAGGTCAGGGAACGTTCCAACGACACCAGCAGTTCGGGCACGTCGTCGCGGCGGGCCAGTTCCAGGCGGTCGGGCACCGAGACGACCAGGCCCTCCCTGCCGAACGCCGCGAACCCGGAGCCGGCGGGGGCGCCCAGGTCGGGCAGCCCTTGCAGCACGCTCATCGCTCCTCCTACGCGTTCGGACGGGTCTTGATCGGCGGCAGGATCGTCGCGTCGGTCTCGCGCACCGGGCTGACGCCGACCAGGCCGGACTGCCAGATGGTCTCGGTCCTGTAGCGCAGCGGCGGGATCGGGGCGCCGGTCAGCAGCGAGCTCACCGGCACGTGAACGAGCGTCGTGGCCTTCAGCTCCGTCTCGCTGAGCTGCACCGACCCCTGCGCGCCCACGATCGAGACCACGAACAGCGCCACCCGGTCACCCGAGGGGTCGCCGAACATCGCCGGCACCGCCACCACGCTCACCTCCCGGCTCAGGCGCGGCTTGGCGCTGTCGTCGAAGACCGCCTTCCAGACCGCCTCCTTGTCCACCTGCACCGCCACGCCCGACTGGTCGAGCACGATCGTGTACGCGCCGGTGTCCGGCAGCGGCTCGGCCGGGACCAGCGCGATCTCCAGCTCCTCGCCGGGCGCCAGCAGCTTGCCCGCCGGCCCGCCCTCGACGGTCAGCGGCACCCGGCGGCCGGCGGCGACGGCCACGGCCTTCAGCCGGTCCACGCGGACCGGGCTCTCGATCGCGTTCACCAGCCGGGCGGTGACGCGGTTGGGCAGGGCGGTCAGCGGCACCAGCTCCAGGACGTCGCCGGCGGTGTCGCCCAGGCGCAGCTCCAGTTCCACGTCCTCGGGCTGGCCGCCGCCCGCGCCCACTCTGACCTCGCCGTTCATGACGTTCAGCGAGGCGCCGAAGAAGGCCGCGTGCACGAGCCTGAAGTCATCGAGCGTGAACGTCTCGGCGTGGGTGACGCCCTGCTCCAGCCCCACCTGAGCCTTCGGCCGCTCGGTCAGCCCGGACGGCGCCGCCCCGTCCTGCGGCAGCGCCAGGCGCAGCATCGGCTGGGCGTCGGGCAGGATCTCCATCCGGACCGGCGCGGTCGAACCCATCCGCCCGGCCTCCTCGGCCAGCACCGGCTCGGCCGCGGCCAGCCGTTCGGTCGAGACGACCGGCCTGGCCATGAACTCGACCGTGACCCGCACGTCCTCCTCCCGCGCGGCGCTGGTCGCCCGGATGTTCAGCGCCGGCCGGCGTCCGGCCCCGGGCAGCCGGCCCAGCAGGAACCGGTCGGGCAGGAAGTAGAAGTGCTCGGGCCTGGCCGGGTCCTGCCAGAACGAATGCCCCCGGCCCTCGTGCTGAACGCGTAACCGGCGCATCCCCTGCACGCCGGTCGGGGTGGTGCCGCCGCCGAGCCGTACACGCTGGGCGTCCGACAACAGCAGCGGGCTCGGCCCGGCCACGCACTCCAGCAGCAGCGCCACCTCGCGGTAGGTCTGGGGCGGCGGCGGCTCGATCAGCAACATCGGGTTGGGCACCGCGACCGTGATGCCGCGTTTGACCACGACCGTCGCGCGGGCCTCCAGCGAGCTCATCGCCGCCAGCAGCTGCTGCCGCAGGCCGGGGCCGGTCAGCGGCAGCTCGGCCGAGACCACGGTGCCGGTGTCGTCCAGGCCGGTCGCGGGGAAGTCCACCTCGACCACCACGGAGCCGCCGGTCAGCTCGGGCACCCGGTAGCGCAGCGAGACCGACAGCTCGTGCGGCAGCTCGCCCAGCCCCGTCGGAACCTGCACGGCCACCACGACCAGCGTCGGCGTGCCCGCGCGGTCCACGATCAGGATGCGCGGCTCCTCCCCGTCGAAGGCGAGGTCGTAGCGGGGCAGGACCAGGATGGTGGAGCCGTCGGCACTCTCGTAGCGGGTGTCGTCGGAGGGGGTGTCGGTGGGCGAGACCGGGATGGTCAGCTGGTGGCGTTCGGTCCCGGAGGGGGGTTGGAGCGGCGGGAACCCGCGCGGATTGATAGGCCAGAACTCCGGCCACTCGGGGATGACCGGGTCCGGCCACACGAGCGGCAACCGCCGATCGAGGCCGGGAAAACGACGCAGCGGAGGGCCTACGGGATCAAGCCAGTCGAAACGCCGCGCCCTCGGGATCCGGAAGCGGTCCTGGGCACGCGAGAATTCAGCCGCTGTCATGCCGCCGATCCTCCGCCGCACCCCACCTCTCCGCCTGAGTAGGGGGTACTCAGCCGAGTGCTCTTTCCGTGCGCTGGTCTTTTACGGGCGGTCTATCCGTTACGGCAAGCCGCCCCACCCCCACCCGCCGTCAGGCGTGGCCGCCCTTCCAGGGTGACGCTCCTCCGCCTCACCGCTGACCCGCCGCGACGCGCGCACGCTCACCCCCTGGGCGGTCCCACCGATACCGGACCCACCGGGTTGTTCTTCCCGGCGCTGGAGCTGCGGTGGACCTCTGGCGTGCCTGTGCGGTCCCGTCTCCCATGGAGATCGACGCCCCGTGCCTCGTCAAGCAGACCCAGGGCCTACGGAGCCCCCGCAGGCCAGACAGCCACCGACCTGCCCGGCTCTAAAGGCGGGGGCGGGCGCCCAGGTGGACTATGGCCTTGGCGGCCAGGCGGTTGCCTGCGGCCAACGCCTCGGCCGGGGGTTTGCCGGCCAGCCACGGCGGCAGGAAGCCGGCCGTGAAGGCGTCGCCGGCGCCGGTGCCGTCCACGATGCGGTCGACGGGTTCGGCGGCGGCGCGGACCGGGTCGGGGCGGCCGTTGGTGTACCAGAGGGAGCCGTCCGCGTTGAGCTTGATCACGACCTGCGGGAACCACGCGGTGAGCACCTTGACGGCGGCCTCGGGGTCGTCGCGTCCGGTCAGCACCTTGGCCTGGTCGGCGTTGGCGAACAGGAGCTTGGCTCCGTTCGTCCACTCCAGGAACGGCTCGGCCCCGGTGCGCTCGAGCGGCGCCGAGGAGGAGCAGTCGATCGAGATCGTCATGCCGCCGCGCCGTGCCATGTCCAGCGCGGCCAGACCGGCGTCGCGGGAACCCTCGTTGATCAGCGTGTAGCCGGACAGATGGAGATGGCTACCGCCGCTGAACAGGTCACGCGGCAGGTCCTCCGGCGACAGGGCGGCGTTGGCCCCGGGGTCGGAGAGCATGGTCCGCTCGCCCTTGTGGGTGACGAGAACCACACAGGTGCCCGTCGGCCGCTCGGGATCCATGACGAGCCGGGCGTCCACGCCGTAGCCCATCAGCTCCATGTCGCGGTTGCGGCCGGTGATGTCGGCGCCCCTGCGGCCGATGAAGGCCACCTCGGCACCCTCCACGGCCAGCCAGGAGGCGATGTTCGCCCCCGATCCGCCGCCGTGCATCGTCACGATCGCGGGTGTGTCGCTGGCTCTGGCGAGCGCATAACGGGCGCGCGCCACCGCGTCGGTCATGAGATCGCCCACCACGACGACCCGCGTCATGAGGCCACCACCTTGCGTCTTCTCGCTATGCCTGCCGCCGCAAAACTAACAGCTCTCGGCCTGCCCGTGGGCGGAGACCGGACACAGGTGCCCAGTCGATGCACAAGCGTTGCCCAACGGTCTTGGCATCTGGGATGCAGGTCTACGCTCGGGACTGTGGATGCACAGTATCCGGCCCACTGGGAGGCCGACGTCGTGCTGGCCGATGGCGGCACCGCGCACGTGCGTCCGATCCGCCCGGCCGACGCCGACCGGCTTCTCTCCTTTTACTCGCGGCTGTCCGACGAATCCATCTACTTCCGCTTCTTCGGCCCGCGTCCGAAGCTGTCGGACAAGGAAGTGGCCTGGTTCACCAACGTCGACTACACCAACCGGGTCGCCCTGATCGCCACGATCGGCACGGAGATGGTGGCGGTCATCCGTTACGACCGGGTCAGCGCCACCGAGGGCGAGGTGGCCTTCCTCGTCGAGGACGCCCACCAGGGCCGCGGCGTCGCCTCCGTGCTGCTCGAACACCTGGCGGCCACCGCCCATGAGAACGGCATCGAGACGTTCATCGCCGACGTCCTGCCCGCCAACATGAAGATGATGGGCGTGCTGCGCCAGGCCGGCTACACCGCGCAGAGCCGCTTCGCCGACGGCGTGGTTCGCATGACGCTCGACCTCGCCCCCACCGAGACCTCCGCCGAGGTGACCGCCGCCCGCGAGCACCGTGCCGAGGCGCGTTCCATCGAACGCCTGCTCACGCCCGGTTCCGTCGCGGTCATCGGCGCCTCGCGGGAACCCGGCGGCGTCGGCCAGACCGTCCTGCGCAACCTGCTGGCCGCCGACTTCACCGGCCCGGTCTACCCGGTGCACCGTGAGGTGCGGGCGGTGGCGGGCGTGCGCGCGTACCCCAGTGTGGGCGCCATCGACGGCGAGGTGGATCTGGCGGTCGTGGCCGTGCCCGCGGAAAGTGTTCTCGACGTGGTGAAGGAGTGCGCGGAGAAGGGTGTGCACGGCCTGGTCGTGGTCTCCTCCGGCTTCGGCGAGACCGGTGCGGGCGGACGGGCCAGACAGGACGAACTCGCCAGCATCGCCCGCTCCTACGGCCTGCGCGTCGTCGGCCCCAACTGCCTCGGCATCGCCAACACCGACCCCGCCACCCGCCTGAACGCCACCCTCGCCGCCACCCTGCCCGGCCGCGGCCGGGTCGGCTTCTTCAGCCAGTCGGGCGCGCTCGGCACCGCGTTGCTCCAGCGGGTCGCCCAGCGCGGGATGGGCATCTCGTCGTTCGTGTCGGCCGGCAACCGGGCCGACGTCTCCGGCAACGACCTCCTGCAGTACTGGGAGGAGGACGAGGCCAGCGAGGTCATCCTCCTCTACCTCGAATCCCTCGGTAATCCGCGCAAGTTCACCCGCCTGGCCAGGCGCATCGCCCGCCGTAAGCCCATCGTGGCGGTGAAGAGCGGCGGCACCCCCGTCGGCCACTCCGCGCGGGCCCTGCGCCTGCCGGACTCCGCGATCAGCTCGCTGTTCGCCCAGGCCGGGCTCATCCGCGTCGACGACCTCATCCAGCTCTTCGACGTGGGACAGCTCCTGGCCCACCAGCCGCTGCCCGCGGGCCCCCGCGTCGGCCTGGTCACCAACTCCGACGCGATGGGCCTGCTCGCCGTCCACGCCAGCGCCGACGCCGGCCTGGAGCCCCGCCCGCCCGTCAACCTCGGCGCCACCGCGGGCCCCTCCGAGTTCGGTACGGCTCTCGCCGACGTGCTGGCCGCCGACGAGGTGGACGCGGCCGTGGTCATCTACATGCCACCGATCCCCGGTGACACCGCCGGAGTGGCCGCCGAACTGCTGAAGGTCTCCCGGGACACCGGCAAGCCCGTGCTGGCCACGTTCGAGGGTCATCTGGGCATGCACCCGGATCTCCGCGTGGGCCACACCCCGGCACGAGGCTCGATCCCGTCATACGCGGCGCCCGAGGAGGCGGTCAGGGCCCTGGCCCACGTGGTCCGGTACTCGGCCTGGCTGGCGCATCCCGCGGGCACACCCCCCGAACTCCCCGACCTGAACCCGGAGGCCGCCCACACCCTCGTCACCCACCACCTCGACCTGCCTCCCGCGGAGACACGCGGTCCTGAAGTCGGGGCTGGGGGATCGGCGGCCGTCGGTGCTGAGGCGGCCGAGGGGTTCGCGTCAGGCGGTCTCCCGGGGCGGGAGGCCGGGGCGGGGCCGGTCGAGATCGATGCCGCCGAGTTGCTGGCCTGCTACGGGATCACGGTGTGGCCGGCGCCGATCGTGCGCTCGCTCGACGAGGCGGCGGAGGCGGCCGAACTGCTCGGGTGGCCCGTGGTGGTCAAGGTGACCGGAGCGGAGGCGGCCAGGCGGGCCGGGACCGTACGGCTCGGGCTCGGCGGGCCCGACACCGTCCGGGCCGCCTACACCGAGCTGGCCGGGCAGTACGGCGATGGCGTCGAGCTGGCGGTGCAGCGGATGGTGCCGCAGCCCGCCGTACCCACCGTGGTGGGCGTGGCGGAGGACCCGGCGTTCGGCCCGGTCGTCTCGTTCGGCCTGGGCGACGTGACCGCCCGGCTGCTGGAGGACGAGGGGTTCCGGCTGGCACCGCTGACGGCGGAGGACGCGGCGGGACTGATCCGGTCGGTCCGCGCGGCGCCGCTGCTGTTCGGCGAGTACGGCTACCCGCCGGTGGCGGTGGAAGCCCTGGAAGACCTGCTGGTACGTGTGGGGCGCCTGGCCCACGACCTTCCGGAGGTCGCCCGGCTGGACCTGGACCAGGTGCTGGTGGGGGAGAGCGAGGTCATCGTCCTGGGCGCCAGGGCCGTGCTCAAAACCCCACCCGGCCCCCGCCAAGACGGCGGCCCCCGCCGCCTGACCTGACTCCGCCCGCCCTCACCCCCGTCCAGCCTGACCTCCGCTGGCTGCGTCGCCCTCTGCCTCGGCTGACTGTGGGCTGCTGCAAGATCGGGTGGTTCCGGCGCTGTCGGCTGGTTATGGGGCGCGCGTTGCGGTGGTGCGCTTGCGCGGCCTGCCTGCCGTGACCCTGGAATGTCCCCGGCCATGGTCGGCGGGTGGGGGTGGGCGTGGCCGGCCGTAACGGAAAGGCCGGCTTGAGCGAAACGGCGGCGAGCACCACCGCAATGGTGTCGATGGCCGCAAGAGAGGAATGGGCGCGGAAAGGAGGAACAGGGCGGGGTATAAGGTGGTCTGTCCGGTGGGTGAGAGCATTGCCGAGCCCTGGCAGGATGGACCCATGAGGGAAACCCGAGTCTCAGCCGCGGGTCTGCGTGAGGCGATCGAGCGCAGCGGCTACTACCCCGACCTCGTCACGGATGCGGTCGAATCCGCGCTGGGCAAGGAGGCCGTGACGGCCTATGTGGTCCATCACGAGGCCACGTTCGACCCCGCCATGGAGGTGCGCAGGCACGTCACCGTGCTGGTGCTGTCCGCCTCGCGCCTGCTCGTCTGTCACACCGACGAGCATCCGGCCGTCGAAGGCGTCTCGGCCTCGCACGCCTCGACCACCACCGAGGCGGTACGCCTGAGCCGCGTACAGTCCGTCGCCGTGACCAGGGTGGTCCCCGACCCGGCGACCTACGTCCCCGGCGTGCCGCCGACCGAGGTCACGCTGACCATCGGCTGGGGCGCCATCTCCCACGTCGACCTCGAACCCGCCACCTGCGGCGACGAGAACTGCGACGCCGACCACGGCTACACGGGCGCGATCACCGCCGACGACCTCTCCCTGCGCGTCAGCGAGGCCGCCGACGGGCCCGAGGCGGTGTCCCACGTCCTGGCGTTCGCCAAGACACTGTCCGAAGCGACGGCGCGCGCTTCCTCGTAGTCGCGCCCTCTGGGGATCTTCTCTGTTACGGCGGCGCCGGCTTGCCCCACCCGCCGCGATGGCGCGCGCCCTTCACAGCCGGTAGTGAACGCCCGAGACATCCCGCCGTGACGACTCCGCCCTTGCCCACCTAAGGCTGAAAAGCCCGCACCGGGCGGCGCCGGGCCGGGCACAACCTTCACCGGGTCACCTACGGGCTCTTGGGGGTTTCTGACGTGACCGGGTTCGGGGTGGTTTATGGGATTTGCCTGAGCCGTAGGGATATGCCCTGGTTTGTGGGTGTTATTAGGATCTGGTCATGAGTCTGGACGCTGTTCCGCTGGTGCCCGGTTATGGTGGGTCGTCGTTGCCGGATCTGCCGCGTTCCCTGATGGCCGCGCTCGGAGTGGGAGACGGCAACGTGCTCGGGCTGGAACCCGCCCGCAGCGTCTGTCTGTTCCTCGTCGACGGCCTGGGCGCCGAACTGCTGGCCGCCCATCCCGAGACCGCGCCGTTCCTGTCCGGCGCCACGAAAAGGGTGCTGACCGCCGGGTTCCCGTCCACCACGGTCACGAGCCTCTGCTCCCTCGGCACCGGCCTGCCCCCGGGCGAACACGGCATGCTCGGCCTCATGCTCGCCGTGCCCGGCGCCGGACACCTGTTCAACTGCCTGCGCTGGACCCTGCCCGACAAGCAGGTCATGGACCCCCTCACCTGGCAGCCCGCGGAGACCGTCTACCAGAGCGCCGCCGCCGCGGGCGTGACCTGCAGCTATGTGGCGCCCGCCATGTACGAGGGGACCGGCCTGACCGAGGCCGTCTACCGCGGCATCCGCTACCTCGGCGCCGACACCGTCGACCAGAGGGTCGAGGCCGCCGCCGCCGCCCTGGCCGAGCCGCGTGCCCACGTCACCGTCTACTACGGCGACCTCGACGCCATGGGCCACCTCACCGGCTGGGGCACCCCCGAATGGCTCGACCAGCTCGCCATCGTCGACCGCCTGGCAGAACGCCTGGCCGCCGCCCTGCCTCCCGGCGGCGTGCTGTACGTGACCGCCGACCACGGCATGGTCAACGCCCGCGACAAGATCGAGGCCGACCAGACGCCCGACCTGTGCGCGGGTGTCGCGATGCTGGGCGGGGAGGCGAGGGCGCGACACGTGTACGCGGAACCGGGTGCGGCGCACGCCGTCCTCGAGGCCTGGCGTGAGACCCTTGCCGGGCGGGCATGGGTGGTGTCCAGGCAGGAGGCCGTCGATGCCGGTTGGTTCGGGCCGAAGGTGAAGGCGGAGTGGATCGAACGCATCGGTGACGTGGTGGCCGTGCCGTACACCGACCTGGCGATCGTCAACACCGCCCACAAGCTGGAGGCGGCCTTCACGGGCTACCACGGCTCGATGACCACCGCCGAACAACTCATACCACTTCTGGAGGTAAGCAGCAGATGAGCCCGCTCATCACCCCGGCCGAGCTGGCCGAGCTAGGCGATGCCGTGACCTTGCTGGACGTACGCGGCGGGATCAGCGGGCCGCCCGGCATCGACCGCTACCGCGAGGGTCATCTGCCCGGAGCGCTCTTCTGCGACCTCGACGCCGACCTGGCCGCCGCGCCCGGCGCAGGGGGAAGGCATCCGCTGCCGTCCGCCGAGCACTTCCAGAGCGCGATGCGCCGCCTGGGCGTCACCCGGGGCAAGACCGTGGTCGTGTACGACGACGCCGGCTCCACGATCGCCGCCCGCGCCTGGTGGAACCTGCGCTACTTCGGCCACGACCAGGTCAAGGTCCTGGACGGCGGCCTGCCCGCCTGGGACGCCCTCGGCCTGCCGATCGTCAAGGACGAACCCACCGCCTCGCCCGGCGACTTCACCGCCGTGCCGGGCGGCATGCCCGTCCTCACCGCCGACGAGGCCGCGTCCCTGGCGAACACCGGTGTCCTGCTGGACGCCCGATCCGCCGAGCGCTACCGCGGCGAAGTGGAGCCCGTCGACCCGGTCGCCGGCCACATCCCCGGCGCCGTCAGCGCCCCCACCACCGACAACGTCACCGCCGACGGCCGCTTCCTGGCCGCCTCAGACCTGGACGCCCGCTTCACCGCCCTGGGCGTGACCGACGGCACCCCGGTCGGCGCGTATTGCGGCTCCGGCGTCACAGCGGCCCACGAGGTACTGGCCCTGAACCTGGCCGGCTACCCGGCGGCCCTCTACGTCGGCTCCTGGTCCAACTGGGTAGCCAACCCCACCCACCCCATAGCCACCGCCTAACCCACCACCCCAACTACCCGGTCAGCCTCCGGCGGGAGGGGCCTGGGGTGCGTCGTCCGGCGGTCACACGCGGCGGGGCGCCGTCTGGTGGGTCGCGGGGGTGGTTAGGTGGTTAGGGGGCGGTCGCCGGCGCCGAAGCAGGCGAAGGCGGTTACGCCGGTCTTCGCGGTCGCCTCGGCCAGGGCTCTGGCCGGGGCGTGGCCGGCGGCCAGGAGTTCGTGGAAGCAGGTCATCACGGCCAACGCCTCCTCGTCCCGCACCGGCACCATCCCGGCGATGACGCACGCCGTACCCTGGGCGAGAAAGGTGCCCGCCAGCCCCAGCGGCGCGCCTTCGCAGGGGGCGCGGGCCATTCCGGCGTCGCACGACGACAGGATCACCAGGCGCGGCGGGTGTTCCAGGCCGAGCAGGTCATAGGCCATCAGCGGGCCGTCGGTCAGGGTGATGCTCGACAGCAGCGGGCTGCGTGCCTGGAAGACGCCGTGCGCGGCCACGTGGAAGACGTCCACCTCGGCGAGCGCCCGCAGCACGGGGGCGATCCGGGCTTCGATCTCGTGTCCGCCGGGGTGACACGTCAGCACCTGCCGTACCTCTTCGGGGGCCTCGTTCAGGTCGGGGCCGGCGGTCGCGGCCACGACGGGTGCCGCGCGGCCGGGGCGCGGCGCGGTGCGGGCCCGCAGCCACGCCAGTGCGGCGGCCGTGACGGTCACGGACCGGCCACGCAGGTACGGCAGCGCCGACCAGGGCAGCGTGTAAAGCGGCCCGGAAGGGACGACGACCAGCGGCCGGTCCCCGATCCAGCCGGCCAGCGGGTGGAACATCATCCGTTCCACCTCCTGCCCGCACGTCACCACATCGCCCCCGGCCCCAGGACAGTCGCCCAGCGCCGCCCGCCGCATGGCGTACCGGAGGCGCACCACCGCCTCACCCAGCGAGGACACCTCCGCCAGCCGCCGCATCCGCACCTGTTCCGCGGTCACCACGACGGCGAGCAACGCCCCTTGGTCGACGACGTACTCCACCAGCGCGGCCCCGCCCAGGTTCTCCTGAACGCCCCGTAGCCACCCCTCCGCCTCGTCCCCCCGTTCCACCCCGCTTTCGGCGCCGGCCATCCACGCCCGCGCCTCGAAACCCCCGCCGGGCGGGCGGCCCGCGCCGGTGTTCGGGCCGCTCTGCGACGCTCGCCGAGCGACCCCGCCTCCGGCCTCGGTCCCCGACAGCCCCGGCTCCTCAGCCCCGCCCGGCACCTGCCCGGTGACGGCCCGCCAGTGCTCGCTCCACTCGAACACCTCCTCGGCCCGTCCACCCCGCACGGCCAGCGTCAGCCCGTACGCCGCCAGCCGCTCCCCGGCCCGAGCCGCGTGCGCCCGCAGCGCCGGATCGTCCAGCGACTCCACCTGCCCGCCCACCTCGGCCAGCCCGTCCCGCACCGCACGGAAGGCCCCCGCCGAGTCCTCCTGCAACGCCGCCTCCAGCGCCAGCGCATGCTGCCGGATGAGCGGCGGAGTCGGCGAAGGCTGCGCCAGATGGGCCGCCTGCGCCTTGGACGCCAGCGGAATCCCCTCCGAGGGCTGTACCCGCCGGCATTGCGCGGTGAGGTAGCCAAGCTGCTCGGACGCCGTCGGATGATCGTCGATCGACAACGCGGCCTCCGCCGCCGCCAGCCGCAGCGCCGCCGCGGCCACGGCACAGGCGGGACCGAACTCCAGCGCTTCGGCGCACTCGGCCAGCTCCCGCACCAGCGCGGGCGTGACGGGCCCGAGCGCCAGCCCGGCGCGTAGCTCCACCTCCCTGGCCAGCGGCAGCCACGACTCGCGGTCCTGCGCGGCGAGCTCGGCCGCGGCCCGCGCGGCGACCTCGGCGGCGCGCTGCGGGTCGCCGGTGAGGAGTTCGACCTGCGCCAGCTTCAGCCGCGCCTCCGCCAGCGCGGCGTGCGCGCCGGAAGCCTCCAGCTCGGGTACGGCGAGGCTCAGCAACGCCCGAGCCTCCCCGGGCAGGTGCGCGGCCAGCAGTGCCCCGGCGAAGTCGGCCCGCATCGTGGCCAGGCGCTCCGGGTACCCGAACAGCGTGTCCTCGGCCGCCCGGTAGTGGGCGAAGGCGGCTGCCAGGTCGCCGCGCCGTACCGCGAGGAAGGGCAGGTTGGCGGCGGCCAGACGCGTGAGGTGGGCCAGCCCGGCGGCGCGGGAGATCTCCAGGCAGGCGGTGATGTCCTGGGTGGCGCGGTGCCAGTCGCCGCGGTAGGCGCGCACGAGGCCGCGGTTGAGCAGGCCACCGGCCAGGAACCGGCGGTCGTCGACGGTGCCGGGGGCGGTGGCGAGCGTCTCCAGGGAACGGTCGCAGGCGGCGATGGCCTCCTGGTAACGGCCCAGGTGGGCTAAGGCGACGGCCCGCTGCGTGTCGAGCTTGGCGCGGTCGAGCGGGCACAGGTACGCCCAGGCGAGGGCGGCGACGCGCAGCGCCTGCAGGGGATGGCCGCGTTCGGTGCGCACGGTGACGAGGGAGAGCCTGGCCTGGGCCACGCGTCGCGGCGGGGCCGCCGGCGTGGCGATGGCCTTGCGCAGGTGGCGTTCGGCGGCCTGCAGGTCGCCCAGTTCGCGGGCGGCCAGGCCCATGGCGCGCAGAGCCACCACGGCCGCCTCGACGGCGCCGGTGTGCTCGGCCGCGACCAGCACGAGGCGGCCCGCGGCGAGCGCCTGCTCGGGGTCGACCACGGATCTGGACACGGCGGCCTCGGCCGCCGCGAGGATGGTGGGCGCCGCGTCCGGGCGCGCCGGTTGGAGGTCTGAGGTGATCGGGGAGTCTGCCTGCTCAGCGGTCATGCCTTGGCCCGGGTGAAGTGCTGAGATAGGTCGAGATGGAGGTGAGGTGGCGCGCTGTGGGACGGCGGTGGCTCCGCCGCCCCGGTACTACAGCGCTATCTCTCAGGTCATGGCCGGATACGCAGCCACCTGGTCGCCACGGGCGCCTTGCCCGGACGATGGCAGACGACGTTGAACCAGCCGGGGGGCATTCCCGTGACGGCGAACTGCCCCGTTCCGGCCAGTCGCCGGCTCATGGTCATGTGCGGAGTTCGTACATCGACATGACTGCCTTCGCCCGGATACGGCAGGATTTGCCCTGCCACATCGATGAGCCCGTCGTTCACAGTGAGCTCCAGGTCGAAGGTGACGTCGTCGGTGGCGAACCGTACTGTTGTCGGACCTGCCACCCCCCGCACGGTCCGCATGGCGACGCACTCGATGGATGCGGCGGTCACCACATGTGGGATCCGAAGCGAGTATGCCTCGCTCGCGGCTGCGGATACGTGATTGGGAACTGGGTCGTTCCCTGCGGCGAGCCTTATCGCCGCCAGGAGGTAGTCGTCGTTACTCAATGCACCGTCTCCTCGTATGAGATCAGGGTGCGCAGTTTTCTTAGGCAGCGTTCTCGACTAGGTCCAATGCTGCCTAACGGAAGCCCGAGCCGTACGGCTGACTGCTGATTGCCGACGCGGTGCGCCATCAGAGTCAGGAGCGTCCGGCAGGGCTCGTTGAGTGAGGAGATGGCCTGCCACAGCAGGCGGTGGGCATCGGCTTCCAGGATGGCCGCCGCCGGATCTGAATCCTCCGCGAGGTCAAGGGGGAGCGGGAGAAGCTCCCTGCGGAGGACGCGCAGCGCTTCGCGCCTGGCCGTGGTAGTCAGCCAGGCACCCAGTCCGGCGGGATTACGGATGGTGTGAAGGTGTTCGACAAGGCGCAGCCAGGCACCCTGGACGGCATCCGCCGCATCGGCGTCGTCGAGCCCGCAGGCGCGGACGACCGACCACATGCGCGGAGTGAACCTGGCCACGAGTTCGTCCCAGGCCATCCGGTCGCCGTCGGCCGCTGCTGCCAGCAATTCCGCTACCGCGCGCGGGTCGCCCATACGGCCTCCTTCCGCCCGGATGCTGCGTCACGAAGAACCCTCACATTGCCCTTCGTGTTGACCTGGGGACTGAGCGTAAACTCTACAGACTCGCGGGAACCACGACTCCCAGATCCGGAATTTGCCGGTCCCCGGCCAAGATCTGACCCGCCGCCTCCTTGGCCGGCGCCTCCCGCGCCAGCGCGGCCACGGCTCCGGCCACCAGCGCCGTGGCGAACGAGGTGCCGCTCCATGTGGCATATCCCTCGAAACCCGGATAGCTGCTCGCCAGCCACTCGCCCCTGGCGCAGGCGTCCACCCAGGATCCGTGGGCGGAGAACGGCGAGCGGTGCTCCTCCCCGGCGTCCAGGGCGCCCACGCCGATCACCGACGGCAGCGCCGCCGGCCAGAAGGGACGGTCGCAGGCGGTGTTGCCGGCACAGGCGACCGCCACCGCGCCGGGCAGCGCGCCCAGCGCGTCGGCGAGCATCGGCGGCGGCTGGTCGTCGAAGGTGTGGCCGCCGAAGGACAGGTTCAGGACCCCCACGGGCCGCGGCGCGGAGCGCAGCCGGTGCAGGGCCCGCACGATGCCCGCCTCGTCGCCGAGCCCGTCGCCGTCCAGCACCCGGCGGACCTTGAGCGTCACGCCGGGCGCGCGGCGCACCAGAAGCCCGGCGATGAACGTCCCGTGGCCCGCCTGGTTGCCCGTGGTCGCGTCGGCGGCCTCCTGGCCCAGCTCGCCGTACCACTCGCTGCGCGACCACCACGGGTGCGGCGCCACGCCCGTGTCCAGCAGCCCGACCACGACGGGAGAGCGCTCCTTGCCCGGCCTGAACGGCACCGGCGCGGTGGGGAACGGCCGCGAGGCCGGTCCGCCGAAGAAAAGCGGCTGCCCCGCGAAGACGTGGTTGGGCGAGGCCCGGTGTCCCCGCCCGCGCAGGTCCAGGGCCAGCTCGCACGGATCCACCCCCGGCGTCAACCGCAGGGTGCACACGCCGTCGGCCTCCGCCACGGCCTGGGTCCAGCGGCCCGCCGCCGATGTCGCGCTGCGGTCGACAAGGAGCTGACCTGGCCGGATGAGGGCCTGCCCGGCAGATTGCATGTCCATGATCGGGTATCTTTCCGCGCCGGGAGCGGTGTCACGTGCCACCGCCGCAACAACTTGGTATGGCCCCCCTCTGGTGTCGGATTGCGACCGACGGTAGTCTCTCCCTAGTCACTTGTGATCATCCTGGGACGAGGCCGTTGGGGAAGGCGCACCTCGTACCGAAACGGGAGGTCCGGTGTCTGCTCGTGGCGTGCTGTACGTCCACTCGGCTCAGCCTGCGCTGTGCCCGCACATTGAATGGGCGGTCGCGGGTATCCTTGGCGTGCCCGTAGACCTGACGTGGACGCCGCAAACCGCCGCGCCCAACGCCGTCCGCGCGCAGGCGGAGTGGGAAGGCCATCCGGGCTTCGCCGCGGCCATCGCCTCCTCACTCATGGGCTGGCAGCGGATCCGCTTCGAGTGCACCGAGGACGCCTCGCCCGGCATCGACGGCTCCCGACATGCCTACACGCCGACCCTCGGCGCCTTCACGGCGGTCATCGGCGCCTCCGGCGACATCATGATCCCGGAGGACCGGCTGCGGGCGGCGATGATGAAGTCCGCACAGGGCCGTACCGTCCTGGAGGACGAACTCGACCTCCTGCTCGGGCGGCCGTGGGACGAGGAACTGGAGCCGTTCCGCTACGCGGGCGACGGCGCCCCGGTCCGCTGGCTCCACGCCGCCGTCTAGGACGGCCGGAGGAGGTCGCCGATCGCCTCTTCCAGCTCCGGATGCCGGAACCGGAATCCCACCTCGGTCAGTCGCGCCGGTACGCAGCGCCGCCCGGTCAGCGCGAGGGCCGGGTCCGTACGGAGTACGCGGGCGCCGAGCCGCACCATCGGCTCGGGAGTGGGCGGCGCCGGAGGGCGTCGTAGGACGCGGCGGAAGGCGGCCATCATCTCGGCGTTGCGCACCGGCCGCGGGCTGGTGGCGTGGACCACTCCCGACAGCGCCGGGTCTTCCGCCGCCCGCCGTACGATCTCCAGAAAGTCCGCGGCGTGCAGCCAGCTCACCCACTGCCGGCCGCTGCCCACGCGCCCGCCGAGCCCCCAGCGCACCAGGCCGGTCAGCCGGTCGAGCGCCGGGGTGTCGCGGTCGAAGACCACCGCGGTCCGCAGGATCACCTGCCGCCCGCACGGCGCCCCCCGAGCCGCGGCCTCCCAGGCCTTGGCGACCCCGGCCATCTGCGGCGGTCCATCAGCGGGCGGCGACAGTTCGGTCAGCTCGCTCTCCCCGCCCTCGCCGTAGATCGCGAGCGTGCTGAGCTGCAGCCACACGGCGGGCGGTCCACCGGCCGCGGCCCGCGCGAGGGCGCGCGTCGGCTCCACGCGGGAACGGGTCAGCAACTCCACGTTGGCCGGGGTGGGCGGGCGGTCCACCAGTTCGCCCGCCAGGTTGATCAGGACCGACCCGCTCAGCTCGGCCGCGAGGTCCCCGTCCCACCCCACCATCCGGAACGGCCAGCCGCGCCGGGGCCGCCGGGTCACGACGACCACGTCATGACCACGAGCGACCAGATCCACCGACAGGCTCCGCCCCAGGGCGCCGGTACCCCCGGCCAGGACATACTTCACGAATCGAGTATCCAGGACGCCGGACGGCTCCCCCTACAGCGGGATGTTCCCGTGGGCGCCGCGCGCCGGAGTGGCCTGGGCGAGGAGCTTGGCGATGGCGCCGCGTGTCTCCTCCGGCTTGATGACCTCGTCGATCACGCCCAGGTCCTGGGCACGCTCAAGGCCGCCCGCGAGCTTCTTGTGCTCCTCGGCCAGCCGCAGCTCCAGCTCCGGCCGCTCCTCCTCCGGCACGGCGGCCAGTTCCCGGCGCTTGAGCACGCGGATGGCGGCCACCGGGCCCATCACGGCGATCTCGGTGGTCGGCCAGGCGAAGACCTTGGTGGCGCCCAGGGCGCGGGAGTTCATGGCGATGTAGGCCCCGCCGTACGCCTTGCGGGTCACCAGCGTCACACGCGGGACGGAGGCTTCGGCGAAGGCGTGCAGGAGCTTGGCGCCGCGGCGGACCACGCCGTCGTGCTCCTGGCCGACGCCGGGCAGGTAGCCGGGGACGTCCACGAGGACGACCAGCGGCACCCCGAAAGCATCACACATGCGGACGAATCGGGCGGCTTTTTCGGCAGAGGTGGCGTCGAGGCAGCCGCCCAGCCGCAGCGGGTTGTTCGCGATCACGCCGACCGTGCGGCCGCCCAGGCGGCCCAGCGAGGTGACCACGTTCGGCGCCCACTTGGGGTGCAGCTCCACGCCCTGCTCGTCCAGCAGGCCGTTGACCAGCGGCTTGACGTCGTAGGCGCGGCGGGGGGACTCCGGCAGCAGCGTGCTGAAGTCGACCTCCTCCACACCCGGCAGGCGCACCCGGCCCTGGTGGCCGAGCAGGGAGGCCAGCTCGCGGGCCTTCACGTACGCCTCGGTCTCGGTCTTGGTGACGACGTGCACGACGCCGCTGCGCTTGCTGTGGGGCTCGGGGCCGCCCAGCGCGGCGGCGTCGACGTCCTCGCCGGTGACGCTGCGGACGACGTCGGGGCCGGTCACGAAGATCCGGCCCTGGTCGGCCAGGATGACGATGTCGGTCAGCGCGGGCCCGTAGGCCGCGCCGCCGGCGGCGGCGCCGACCACGACGGAGATCTGCGGGACGACGCCGGAGGCCTTGGTCATCGCGAAGAAGACCCGGCCGACGGCGTGCAGCGACTCGACGCCTTCGGCGAGTCGCGCACCACCGGAGTGCCAGATCCCGAGGACCGGCACCCGTTCACGGACGGCCACGTCGTAGGCGTGCACGATGTGCTCGCAGCCTTCGCTGCCCATCGCGCCGCCCTGGAAGCGGGCGTCACTGCAGAACGCGACGACGGGGACACCCTCGACGCGGCCCATGGCGGCCAGAACGCCGCTCTTGTCCTGAGGAGTGATCAACCGCAGCGAACCCTCGTCGAGCAGCGCGGTGAGACGGACGAAGGGGTCGCGCGGATCAGCGGGGTCCGAATCGGAGCCATGCGTCACCACCCGGTTGTCCAGCACGGTCATCGAGAACTCCTCAGTGCGAAGCGAACACGACGGTCACGTTGTGGCCGCCGAAGCCGAACGAGTTGTTCACCGCGGCGATGTCGCCGTCGGGCAGCGCGCGGTTCTGGCCGTAGACGAGGTCCACTTCGATGCCGTCGTCGACGTCGGAGAGGTTGATGGTGGCCGGCACGATCCGGTCGCGCATGGCCTTGATCGTGAAGACGGACTCGATGCCGCCCGCGCCGCCGAGCAGGTGACCCGTCATCGACTTGGTCGAGGTCACCAGCGGGTGGGTGCCGATCGCCTTGGCGATGGCCACCACCTCGCCCACGTCGCCCGCGGGCGTCGAGGTGGCGTGCGCGTTGACGTGCCTGACGTCCAGGCCGCTCACGCCCGCGTCGCTCATGGCCTGGGTCATCGCCTGGATGATGCCGCGGCCGTCGGGCTCGGGCTGGGTGATGTGGTGGGCGTCGGCGGAGTAGCCGACGCCGGCGGCGTAGGCGTAGACGCGCGCGCCGCGGGCGCGGGCGTGCTCCTCCGACTCCAGGACCACGATGCCGGCGCCCTCGCCGAGCACGAAACCGTCACGCGCGCGGTCCCAGGGGCGCGAGGCGCCCTGCGGGTCGTCGTTGCGCGTGGACATCGCGCGGGCGGCGGCGAACGCGGCGATGTTGAGCCCGTGGATCGCGGCCTCGGTGCCGCCGGCGACCACGACGTCGGCGCGGCCGGAGCGGATCATGTCCATCGCGTAACCGATGGCCTCGGCGCCCGAGGCGCAGGCCGACACCGTCGCGTGCACGCCGGCCTGGGCCTTGAGGTCGAGGCCGATCCACGCGGCGGGGCCGTTGGGCATGAGCATCGGCACGGTGAAGGGCGAAAGGCGGTTCCAGCCCTTCTCCTTCCACGTGTCGTAGGCGGACAGGGTGGTGCTGATGCCGCCGATGCCGCTGGAGACCACGACGCCGAGCCGCTCGGGAGCGATCTCGGGCGCGCCCGCGTCCTGCCACGCCTCACGCGCGGCGACGAGCGCGAACTGCTCGCTGCGGTCGAGCCGCCGGGCCTCGGGCCTGGGCAGGACCTCGGCCGGGTCGACCGCCGCCTTGCCCGCGAACTTCACGGGGACGTGGTCGACCCAGTCCTCGGTGAGAGTCTCCACACCAGACTGACCGGCGAGGAGCGCCGACCAGGTCGAGGTGACGTCTCCACCGACGGGCGTGGTCGCGCCGAGCCCGGTGACGACGACACGTACCCGGTTTGCACTCACGTGTTTACGCTCCTTGTCGATCAGAGGAAGAGGGCGGTTCAGCCCTGGATGTAGGTGAGGACGTCCTTGACCGTCTTCAGGTTCTTGAGCTGGTCGTCGGGGATCTCCACACCGAACTCGTCCTGAGCGGCCACGGCGATCTCGACCATGGACAGGGAGTCGATGTCGAGGTCGTCCACGAAGTTCTTCTCGGGAGTCACGTCCGAGGCCGGAATGCCGGTGATCTCGTTGATGATCTTGCCGAGGCCTTCGAGGATCTCCTGCTCGGTCGCCATGTCGCTAATTCTCCTTCTGAGTTTTCTGGATTCTGTACGGCAGCGCCGCACAAGCCTTTGTGTGCCGGTACGGCGCAGCCGTACCGGATCCTACGGAATCTCGATGACCTGACCCGCATAGGTCAGCCCGGCGCCGAACCCGAGCAGCAGGGCGAGCCCGCCGGAGCGGACCTCCCCGCGCTCGATCATGCGCGAGAGCGCCAGGGGGACCGAGGCCGCCGAGGTGTTGCCGGCGGTCACGATGTCGCGGGCGATGACCGCGTCCGGGGCGCCGATCTTGCGGGCGATCGCCTCGATGATGCGCAGGTTCGCCTGGTGGGGCACGAAGGCCGACAGGTCGGCCGGGTCGACCCCGGCCCGCTCGCAGGCCTCCTTGGCCACCGGGTGCAGGGTCGTGGTCGCCCAGCGGAAGACCGTCTGGCCCTCCTGGCGCAGGAAGGTGTCGCGCTCGTCGATGATGATCGCGTCGGACTTGTCGCCCGAGCTGCCCCAGACGACGGGACCGATGCGCGGCACGTCGGACGGGCCCACCACGGCCGCGCCCGCGCCGTCGGCGAAGATCACGGCTGTGGAGCGGTCCGTCCAGTCGACCCACTGGGAGAGCTTCTCCGCGCCGATCACCAGCACGTTGCGCGCGGCGCCGCCGCGGACGGCGGCGCTGGCGGTGGCCAGCGCGTAGCAGAAGCCGGCGCACGCGGCGTTGACGTCGAACGCGCCGGGGGAGTGGATGCCCAGGCGGTGCGCCACGATGGCGGCCGCGTTGGGGATCTGGGTCTCCAGGGTGCAGGTGGCGACGATGACCAGGTCGATCTCGTCGGCCGACAGGCCGCTGGCCGCCAGGGCCTTGCCGCCGGCCTGGGTGGCCATGTCCTCGAGGGTCTCCTCGGGGCCGGCGACCCGCCGCTCCTTGATGCCGACCCTGGACTGGATCCACTCGTCGTTGGTGTCCATGGTCTTGGCCAGGTCGTCGTTGGTGACGATGCCGGCGGGCTGGTAGTGGCCGAGGGCCAGAATCCTGGCTCCCGGTGCGGCGTCGGGAATCCTCACTTGATCAGCTCCCTGGCAGCGTCGAGGTCGTCCGGAGTCTTCAGCGCCACGGTCTGCACACCGCGCATGCCACGCTTGGCCAGCCCGGTCAGCGTGCCGCCGGGCAGCAGCTCGATCATCGTGGTGACGCCGAGCTCGGTCATCGTGGCCATGCAGGAGTCCCATCTGACGGGGTTGCTCACCTGGTTGATGAGCCGCTCGACGAAGTCGGCGCCACCCGCGACGACCTGTCCGTCGGCGTTCGACAGAAGTTTCACCCGCGGGTCGGCCGGGGTGATCGCGGCGGCGCTCTCGCGCATCGCGGTCACGGCCGCGGCCATGTGGGTGGTGTGGAACGCGCCGGCGACCTTCAGCGGAATGAGCCGGGCGCGCGCCGGCGCCTGCTCCTTCAACGCGGCGAGCTGCTCGAGTGTTCCGCCGGCGACGATCTGGCCGGCGCCGTTGATGTTGGCGGGGGTCAGGCCGTGCTCCCGGAGGGCGGCCAGGACCTCTTCCTCCACGCCGCCCAGGATGGCGGTCATGCCGGTCTCGGTGATGGCGGCGGCCTTGGCCATGGCCTGGGCGCGTACGCGGACCAGGTCGAGCGCCTGCTCGGCGCTGATGACCCCGGCGAGCGCGGCGGCGGCCAGTTCGCCGACGCTGTGGCCGGCCAGCAGGTCGGGGCTCGCGCCGAGCGCCTCGGCCGAGGCCAGCGCGGTGGCCACGAGCAGCGGCTGGGCGACGGCGGTGTCCTTGATCTCGTCCTCGCCGGCGGTGGTGCCGTAGGCGATCAGGTCGATGCCCGCGACGTCGGACCACGCGGCCAGGCGGTCGGCGAGTCCGGGCAGCTCAAGCCAGGGAGTGAGGAAGCCGGGTGACTGGGCGCCTTGGCCCGGAGCGACGAGTACAAGCACGAAATCCACGATGCCCTGTAGAAGTTCGACACGCGGATGGAGATCCGTACGAACTTTGTCCAGGCGGTTTTGTAGGAACTCTACAGCGGGGGTAACGGGCGCGTTACGTTAGGGCTCGCCAGGTTACCGCGCTCTCCGACAGACGTCCAAGGATGAGCCCGACCTGCAGCGTGAAGGCCGATCTGCCCTCGGTCGGCTGGTACCCGGTGAGTTCGGTGATCTTCTTGAGCCGGTACCTGACGGTGTTGGGGTGGACGAACAGCAGCCTGGCCGTCGCCTCCAGCGAGGTGCCCTGTTCGAGGTAGGTGGCCAGGGTGTCGAGCAGCGGCGTGCCGGCCAGCGGCAGGTAGACGTTCTCCACGAGCTGCCGCCTGGCGTCGTCGTCGCCGTCGAGCGCGCGTTCGGCCAGCAGGTCCTCGGCGTGTACGGGACGGGGCGCGTCCGGCCAGCCCGACGAGGCCTTGAGCCCGGCCAGCGCGGCGCTGGCCGAACGGGCGGCGGCGTGCAGGTCGGGCACCTCCGGGCCGATCACGATCGGGCCCTCGCCGAAGCGGGCCACGACCGGCCTGGCCGCCTCCTCGACGCCCTCCGCGCCGCCCACGATCACGATCAGCCGGTCGGCCTGCACGCCCGCGAGCAGGTCCATGCCGATGCGGCGGCCCTTCTCGCGCAGCCCGTCGATCACCGCGCGCGGGTCGCCCTCGGGGGCGCGCCCGGCGATGACGACGACCGGCGAGGAGGTCCAGCCGAGCGCGGCGGCCCAGGAGTGGAGGCCGTCGTCGACCTCGCCGCGCACCAGGGCGTCGACGATCAGCGCCTCCAGGCGGGAGTCCCAGGAGCCGCGGGCCTCGGCCTCGCGGGCGTAGACGTGGGCCGCGGCGAAGGCCACGTCGCGCGTGTAGCGGAGCATGGCCTGCTGGAGCTGGTCCTCGCCGCCGGGGGCGGCCAGCTGGTCGGTCTGCGTCTCGACGACCTCGACCACGGCCCTGATGATGTCGACCGTCTGCTGGAGCGAGATGACCCGCTTGAGCTCGCGCGGGGCCGTACCGAAGAACTCGATGCTGGGGGTGGGGCGTTTCTCGTCGGCGTGCTGGAACCACTCGACGAACGCGGCGATGCCCGCCTGCGCCACCAGCCCGACCCAGGATCGGTCCTCCGCGCTGAGCGCGCGGAACCAGGGCAGCCGATCGTCCATGCGCGCCATGGCCGCGGTGCCGAGGGCGCCCATCGCGCGCTCGAGCCGCCGTGTGGTGTCTTCCCGGGTCGTCACCCTTCTAGGGTGCCAGGTCGGTTCAGATGACCGCGACGGCGGTGATCAGGCCGATCGCCAGATGGGTCACCGCCAGCAGGCGGGCGCCGGGCTGCAGTTCGGGCTCCTTGACCAGCTCACGCACCTCGATGCCGACGATCTTGTCGAACACGAGCATCGCCACCGTCTGTACGGCGATGCCGACCAGGCCGAAGACCGCGGTGGTCGCCAGCCCCTCGACGAGGCGGCCGCCCGAGGCCCAGATGGAGGCGGCCACGATGAGGCCCACCGCCGCCAGGCCCGAGGTGGTCAGGAGGGTGGCGTTGGGGTTGCGGTCGGTCTTGATGATCTGGCTCAGCTTGCCGGGGATGGCCAGGTCGATGACGTAGAAGCCGACGATCATCAAGATGACGCCGAGCGCGGCGTAGGAGGCGATGAATCCGGCGCCGCGGGCAAGGGTTTCGAGAAGGGTCACGTCAGCTCGCTATCCGGTGAGGTACGAAGGAGGAGGTGTCGTCGGTGATGTAGCCGGTGGTCTCCCGGATGCCCAGGCCCGCCGACTCGTCGGCGACGACCCAGGCGCCCAGCACGGGACGCTGGCCGTCGAAGACGGGCAGGGCCTCGAAGCCCTGGTAGACGTAGCCTTCCGCGCCGTAGGACCCGGTGGTCTCCTGGCCGCCCGTGGGGGTCACGATGCGCATCGAGGCGCCTTCCCTGCCGAGCAGCGGCTTGGCGATGTAGGACGACATCTCGCGCGGCCCGTCGAGGTAGGCGGGCAGCAGGTTCGGGTGGCCGGGGTACAGCTCCCACAGGAGCGCCAGCAGCGCCTTGTTCGACAGCAGGGTCTTCCACAGGGGCTCGATCCAGGTGGCGTGCCGTACCGCGTGCCTGCCGAAGTCGTCGGCCAGCATCCACTCCCACGGATAGAGCTTGAACGCCGACCGGATCCAGCGCTGCTCCAGGTCCACGAAGCGGCGGCCGGCGCCGTCCCAGCCGATGTCCTCCATGGCGATGGCGACGGTGGGGCGTCCGGCCTGCTCGGCGGTCTCCTGCAGGTAGGCCAGCGTCATGGCCTCCTCGCCCGTCTCGTCCATGTTGGTCCAGGCGAAGTGAGTGGGGCCGGGCGGCAGCCGCAGTTCCTTCCAGCGGTCGATGAGCCGCTCGTGGACGGAGTTCCACTGGTCGTCGCCGGGGTGGGTGTCCTTCAGCCAGAACCACTGCACCACCGACGACTCCACCAGCGAGGTGGGCGTGTCGGCGTTGTACTCCAGCAGCTTGGCCGGGCCCGTCCCGTCGTAGCGCAGGTCGAAGCGGGCGTACAGGTGATCGTCGCGCCGCTCCCACGAGCGGGCGACGTCCTCGCGCGCCCACTCGGGAATGGCGAAGTCGGCGTAGCGGCCGGTCGAGACCACGTGCTCGACCGCGCGCAGGCACATCTGGTGGAGCTCCTCGACCTGCGACTCCAGCTCCAGGACCTCGTCCATGGTGAAGACGTAGTGGGCGGACTCGTCCCAGTAGGGCCGGGTCAGTCCCGCCGGGTGCGCGGCCCGGTGGTAGGCCAGGCCCTGGCTCTCGATCGTCTTCTCCCACCCGTCGCGGGGCGTTCCCGTCTCGCGTCGCACCGCTCAGCCTCCCACCGTCGTACGCCCGCCGAAGCCCTCGCGCGAGATCCGGCCCGACTTGCCGATCTCGTCGCCGTCGCGGGTGGTGACGAAGACGCCGCGCGGGCGCCGGGGCGAGCCGTCGGTGACGTGGCGCTTGGTTCTGGTTCCGCCGTAGTACCACATGTACGTGCCGTGCCTGCCCGCTCCGTCGCACTTCTCGTCGCCGGCCACCGTGTAGCGGCCGTCGTCCTCGCTGTCGCGTACCACGCAGTGCGCGGTGACCTCGTCCTCTTCGTCTTCGGCCTCGTGAACGGTCACGGGCGAGCGCTCGTACACCGGGGGCGGTTGCTGCGCGCAGGCGCCGAGCATCAGGGCCGACAGCGTGGCCACCGCGCCGATCGAGACGTTCTGGGAGGCCAGGCGCCGGGTCACGTCAACTGCCCCCGCTCCAGCGGCTGCCGAAGCCGCCGCGCTGGATGGACTTGCCGTCGCGGCTGCTGATCGTGACGTTGGAGGGCCGGATCGTGCTGCCGCCGTGGACCAGGGCGCCGTTGCGGGTGCCGCCGTAGTACCAGTGGTAGGCGCGGTAGCCGCCGGAGGATGAGTAGTGGTCGTCGTCGCAGTAGTCGTCGTCGACGACCTCGAAGGCGCCGCTGTTCAGGCTGCTGGCCTCGACGCAGTCGGCGGTCACGTCGTCATCGCCCTGGGCCGCGCAGTAGCCGACCACCACGACCGACACGATGCCGATCACGGTGAGTGTGATCACCTTGGAGGACTTACCTGGGCGGGCGGCTGGCGGGGCGGTCATCGAGCTCCAGATCTATGGTGGCCAGTAAGCCTATCGATGCTGTTTGTCCGCTTCAATCTCTATAAGTCATCGCTTTCAAACCGCTTGAGCCCCTGGTTGGGGTATTTGTCTACCTATGGATCCGGTGCAGGCTCTACGAGACATCGCCTTCCTCCTGGAGCGGGCGGGCGAGCCGACCTATCGCGTGCGCGCCTTCCGCCGCGCCGCCGCCGTCGTCGCGGACCTGCCCCCCGACGAGCTGGTACGGCTGGCCGAGTCGGGAGCCCTCGCCGGCCTGCCCGGCATCGGCAAGGTCACCGCGCTGGCCGTCACCGAGGCGCTCGCCGGGCAGACGCCCACCTACCTGCGGCGTCTGCGGGCCACCGAGGGCAGCGACCTGGACGCCGACACCGCCGCCCTGCGCGCCGCGCTCAGAGGCGACCTGCACAGCCACTCCGACTGGTCCGACGGCGGCTCGCCGGTCGAGGAGATGGCGGCCGCCGCCAAGTCGCTCGGCCACGAGTACCTGGCGCTGACCGACCACTCGCCCCGCCTCACCGTCGCCAACGGCCTGTCGCCCGCCCGGCTGAAGCGCCAGATCGACCTGGTGGAGCGGCTCAACGAGGAGCTCGCGCCGTTTCGCGTCCTGACCGGCATCGAGGTGGACATCAACCCCGACGGCACCCTCGACCAGGAGCCCGAGCTGCTGGACCGGCTGGACGTCGTGGTCGCCAGCGCGCACTCCAAGCTGCGCATGAACCGCTACGAGATGACCCGCAGGATGGTCACCGCCATCGCCAACCCGCGCGTGGACGTGCTCGGCCACTGCACCGGGCGCATCGTCAAGGCCGGGACCAAGCGGGGCGGGCTGCGGCCGGAGTCGGAGTTCGACGCCGAGCTGGTGTTCGAGGCGTGCCGGCGGTTCGGGGTGGCGGTGGAGATCAACTCGCGGCCCGACCGGCTGGACCCGCCCAAGCGGCTGATGCGGCAGGCGTACGAGTGGGGCTGCGTGTTCTCGATCGACTCCGACGCGCACGCGCCCGGTCAACTGGACTGGCAGCGGTTCGGGTGCGAGCGGGCCGCCCTGTGCGGGATCGAGCCCGAGCGCATCGTCAACACGTGGCCGCTGGATCGGCTGCTGGAGTGGACCCGCGAGTGACCACCTGGCTGTGAGGACAGAACAACCTGCCCCGAAGTGCGGGAACCCCGAGTTTGTCGGTGCTGCGGCGTACCGTCGAGATCGTGAACCGGACTGATCGGCTCTACGCCCTGGTGGAGGACCTGCGCGCGATCGCCCCCAGATCCCGTTCCGCGAGGGAGCTGGCCAAGCGGTTCGAGGTGAGCGCGCGTACCATCGAGCGCGACATCCTGGCGCTCCAGGAGTCCGGCGTGCCCATCTTCGCCTCGACCGGCCGCAAGGGCGGCTACGCGATCGACAAGAAGATGTCGCTGCCGCCGCTCAACTTCACCCCGTCCGAGGCCGTCGCGATCGCGGTGGCGTTAAGCCGCGCCGGCGACGACCAGCCCTTCGCCCAGCAGGCCCGCAGCGCGCTGCGCAAGGTCGTGGCGGCCATGCCGGGGCCCGAGGGCGAGCTGGCCAGGGAGCTGGCGCGGCGGGTGCGGCTGATGGCGCCCGCCGACCCGCCCGAGGAGATCCTGCCGCTCGGCGGCGAGGGCGTCTCGCGCGCCATCGAGGACGCGCTGCTGCGCCGGCGCGTGCTCAGCCTCGACTACGTCGACAGGAAGGGCGCCCTGACCTCCCGGGAGGTGGAGCCGGGGGTGTTCCTGGGCGGGCGGGGCGGCTTCTGGTACCTGGTGGCCTGGTGCAGGCTCCGCGACGACGTGCGGGTCTTCCGACTCGACCGCATCGCGGCCGCCTCCGTCACCTCGGAGAAGGCGCCGGATCGGCCGCTCGAAGGCTTCGCCACGGACGTGCCGGAGATGATCGTGCGCGGCACGGTGATCGATTAGTCATTCGAAAACACCGACATAGGGTTGTCGCCCCCATGTTTTATCGTTGTCTTGTTCGAAAGACAGAGGAGGACAACGTGGATAACACCGTCACCTGGTTCGAGGTGGCCACCGACGACCCCGACGGAGCCGAGCGCTTCTACGGCGGGCTGTTCGGATGGACGTTCACGCCCGGCGGGGGCGACGTGATGGACTACCGCATGATCAGCTCCGCCGGGGCGGAGCGGCCTTCCGGCGGCCTGTTCAACACCAAGGGGGAGTTCCCCGCCCACGCGGTCTTCCACGTGCAGGTCGCCGACGTCGATGCCGCCTGCGCGCAGGCCGAGTCGCTGGGCGGCAAGGTCGTCACCAAGGTCATCGACGACGGGGCGGGCACCGACTTCGCCTACCTGCGGGACACCTCGGGCAACCAGTTCGGCGTGTTCCGCCAGAGGGGCTGACGCGACGGCCGGGCACTCAGCGGCGCTTCCCCCGCCGCCCCGCCCGGCCGGTCGCGCCGGTCACCACCCGCCCTGGGCACGCCGCCTCCCGCCGAACGGCGGCGCGCCCAGGGCCATGCTCTATCGCTCGCAGGTCGCGTTCTTCTGCGGAACCGTGCCCTGCAGCAGATAGCCGTCCACGATGCCCTTGACGCACTGGCTGCCCGACAGGTACGCCCCGTGCCCCTCACCGGTGTAGGTGACGAGCGTGGCGGTCTTGAGCTGCTCGGTGAGCTTGGGCGCCCACTCGTACGGCGTCGCCGGGTCGCCCTTCCCGCCCACCACCAGGATGGGCCCCGACCCGGTGGCGTCCACGTGCCTGGCCTCGTCGCTGCCGGCCACCGGCCAGATCGAGCACAACTGCCCGGCCCCCGCGCTCCCGAACAGCGGCGAGATCTTCAGGGCGGCCGCCTCGGTCCGGTCCAGCGTCGCCTTGTCCGGGCGCTCCGCGCTGTCGACGCAGGTGATGGCGGGGAAGCTGGTCATCTGGGTGGTGTACTTGCCGTCGGGCGTGCGGCCCGTGTAGGAGTCGGCGAGGTACATGAGCGCCTCGCCCTCGCCCTTCATGGCCTGGCTGACGGCGGTCTCCAGGAACGGCCAGGTCAGCTCGGAGTACAGGGCCGCGGCCACGCCGGTCGAGGCCAGGCCCTGGGTGAGGTCGCGGTCGCCGACCTTGAGCGGCTTCTCCGACAGCTCGGTCATGAGCTGGTCCACGTTCTTGTTGCCGGCCTCGACGCTGCCGCCGAGCTCGCAGCCCTCCTTCACGCACGCCTTCAGGAAGCTCTCGTACGCCTTCTGGAATCCGGCCGTCTGGACGAGGGTGCGCTGCTCGAAGGTGACGGTCGGGTCGAGGGGGGCGTCCAGGACCATCCGGCCGACGTTCTTCGGGAACAGGGTGGCGTAGACGCCGCCGAGGAGCGTGCCGTACGACATGCCGAGGTAGTTGAGCTTCGCGTCGCCGAGCGAGGCGCGCATGCGGTCCATGTCGCGGGCGGCGCTGACGGTGCCGACGAACGGCAGGATCTTGCCGGAGTCCTGCTCGCACAGGCTCGCGAACTTCTTGTTCGCCTTCGTGCTGGCCGCGTTCGTCTCCGCGTTGGCGGGCAGCGTGTTCATGGAGGTGAACGTGTCCATCTCCGCGCTGTCGCCGCAGCGCACGCCGGAGCTGCGCTCGACGCCGCGGGGATCGAAGCTGACCAGGTCGTAGCGGGCGTTCAGCGTGCCGAACGACTTGGCCGCCTGGGCCAGCGTGTCCACGCCGGAACCGCCGGGGCCGCCGAAGTTGAACAGGAGCGAGCCGATCCGGTTGGCCTTGTCGGTGGCCGGGACGCGGATCAGCGCGATGTCCAGCTTGTCGCCGTCCGGCTTGGTGTAGTCGAGCGGGACGGACAGTTTGCCGCACTGCTGGGTGGCGTCCTCCTTGGCGGGCGGCTGGCCATCGGGACGGACGATGTCCGTGCAGGCACCCCAGTTGATCTTGTCCGGGGGCGCGACGGCCTGCGGTTCCGCGGTGCTGGTACAGGACGTGGCCAGCACGGAGAACGTGACGACGGCAAGAACACGGCGCATATAAGGCATTCCCCTCGTGTCGCAAGGGGGAAGTAGAGCCCACAATACGCGAAAAGGGGGAGGCGGCACGCACCCCTCCTGAACGTGCCGCCTCATCTTCTCTCACGAAGGTGAGGGCCGAATATGACGGCGCTCCCGGAAAAAACTTCCCGGGAGCGCCAGATCGTCGTCAGACGCCCATGGACTCGGCGTCGTTGCTCTCCGCGCCACCGGCCTCGGTGACGCCGTTCTTCAGGTGGTAGCGGGCGATCGCCTCGCGCAGCACCTCGCCGTCGAGCTCGCCACGCTTGACCAGCCGCGTGAGTACGGCCAGCGTGATCGAGGCCGCGTCCACGTGGAAGTGGCGGCGCAGGGCCGAGCGCGTGTCCGACAACCCGAACCCGTCGGTGCCCAGCGAACTCCAGTCACCCGGCACCCACTGCGCGATCTGGTCCTGCACGGCCTTCATGTAGTCGCTGACGCCCACGAACGGCCCCTGCGCGCCGGACAGCTTCTGCGTGACGTACGGCACGCGCTGCTCGGCGTCCGGGTTGAGCAGGTTGTGCTCCTCGCAGGCCAGCGCGTCGCGGCGCAGCTCCGTCCACGAGGTCGCCGACCAGACGTCGGCCGACACGCCCCACTCCTCGGCCAGCAGGCGCTGGGCCTCCATGGCCCACGGCCCCGCCACGCCCGAGGACAGGATGTTGGCCTTCGGCCCCTGCGTCCGCGGCCCCTCCGAGAACTTGTACAGGCCCTTGAGCAGCCCCTCGATGTCGAGGTTCGCCGGCTCGGCGGGCTGGATGTAGGGCTCGTTGTAGACGGTGAGGTAGTAGAAGACGTTCTCCTGCTCCTCGCCGTACATCCGGCGCAGACCCTCCTTGACGATGTACGCGGTCTCGTAGGCCCAGCTCGGGTCGTAGGAGACGGCGGCCGGGTTCGTCGAGGCGATGAGCGGCGTGTGGCCGTCCTCGTGCTGCAGGCCCTCGCCGTTCAGGGTGGTCCGGCCGGCGGTGGCGCCCAGCAGGAAGCCGCGCGTCATCTGGTCGGCCATCTGCCACATCTGGTCGCCGGTGCGCTGCCAGCCGAACATGGAGTAGAAGATGTAGATCGGAATCATGTGCTCGCCGTGCGTGGCGTACGACGTGCCGGCCGCCGTGGCCGAGGCCATCGAACCGGCCTCGTTGATCCCCTCGTGCAGGATCTGGCCCTGCTCCGACTCCTTGTAGGACAGCAGCAGTTCCCGGTCCACGGCCTCGTAGGTCTGGCCGTGCGGGTTGTAGATCTTGGCGCTCGGGAACATGGCGTCCATGCCGAACGTCCGCGCCTCGTCCGGGATGATCGGCACGAACCGCTTGCCGATCTCCTTGTCGCGCATGAGGTCCTTGAGCAGGCGGACGAAGGCCATCGTGGTGGCCACCTGCTGCTTGCCGGAACCCTTGGAGAACTGCTGGTAGACCTCGTCGCCGGGCAGCTTGACCGGCTTGGCGCGCAGGACCCGCTTGGGCAGCACGCCGCCGAGCGCCGCGCGGCGCTCCTTCATGTACTCGATCTCCGGGTCGTTCTCGCCCGGGTGGAAGTACGGCGGCAGGTCGCCTTCCAGGGCCGAGTCCGGGATCGGCAGGTACAGCCGGTCGCGGAACTCCTTGAGCTCGGCCTTGGTCATCTTCTTCATCTGGTGCGTGGCGTTGCGCGCCTCGAAGTCCTTGCCCAGCGTCCAGCCCTTGATGGTCTGGGCGAGGATGACCGTCGGCTGGCCGACGTGCTCACGGGCCGCCTTGAACGCCGCGTAGACCTTGCGGTAGTCGTGGCCGCCTCTGCTGAGTTTGCGGATGTCGTCGTCGGTGAGGTGCTCGACCATCTTGCGCAGGCGCGGGTCGCCGCCGAAGAAGTGCTCGCGGATGTACTCGCCCGACTCGACCGAGTACGTCTGGAACTGGCCGTCAGGCGTCGTGTTCATCTGGTTGACCAGCACGCCGTCGACGTCGGCGGCCAGCAGCGGGTCCCAGTCGCGGCCCCAGACGACCTTGATGACGTTCCAGCCGGCGCCGCGGAAGTAGGACTCCAGCTCCTGGATGATCTTGCCGTTGCCGCGTACCGGGCCGTCGAGGCGCTGCAGGTTGCAGTTGATGACGAACGTGAGGTTGTCGAGCTCCTCGCGCGCGGCCAGGCCGATCGCGCCGAGCGACTCGGGCTCGTCCATCTCGCCGTCGCCCAGGAAGGCCCAGACATGGCTGCGGCTGGTGTCCTTGATCTGGCGGTTGATCAGGTAGCGGTTGAACCGCGCCTGGTAGATCGCGCTGATCGGGCCCAGACCCATGGAGACCGTGGGGAACTCCCAGAAGTCCGGCATGAGCCGCGGGTGCGGGTAGGAGGGCAGGCCGTGGAAACCGTGGCTCAGCTCCTGGCGGAACGCGTCGAGCTGCGCCTCGTTGAGGCGGCCCTCCAGGAAGGCGCGGGCGTAGATGCCCGGCGCCGCGTGGCCCTGGAAGAAGACCTGGTCGCCCGACTCGCCGTGGTCCTTGCCGCGGAAGAAGTGGTTGAAGCCGACCTCGTACAGGGAGGCGGCCGAGGCGTAGGTGGCGATGTGGCCGCCCACGTTGGTGCGCGCGTTGGCACGGGAGACCATGACCGCCGCGTTCCACCGGATGTAGGCCCGGATGCGGCGCTCGACGTGCTCGTCGCCGGGGAACCAGGGTTCGCGCTCCGGCGGGATCGTGTTGAGGTAGTCGGTGCTGCGCAGGCCCGGCACGCCGACCTGGTGCTCGCGGGCGCGCTCCAGCATGCGGAGCATCAGGTAGCGGGCGCGGGTGCGGCCCTCCGCCTTGACGACGTTGTCGAGCGACTCGAGCCACTCGTTGGTCTCGCTGGGGTCGACATCAGGCAGCTGGCTGGGTAGGCCGTCGCTGATGATCGAGAAACGCTGGCGTCCGGAAGCCACTGGGTCTCGCCTTCCGAGGTCTGATGTCTGGGTCGTGGGTCGCCTTCCATCCTGGTCGCTTGCCGTAGAAAGTGCATCTCTACTCACGAGTAACCAGGACGTCCCTGCTGGCAGGGGCCCAAGGGGTGGCCTAGACCACCGATGGTAGGACGAATCGCCACCACAGGTTACATCGGCATGCCAATTTAACAAGACTAGAAAAGCTACGAGATTTCCCGATTTGCCAGCCCGAATCGCGGCGGCCCGCCACGGGGGTCGGCGCAGAGCTTAGAACACCCCCTTTCCGGGCCGACGACCGGGCAAATCCGACAGGGTTGTGGTGGGTGCGCGCACCCTTCAGGTCTACCCCGGAAAGATGGCGCGCGAGTGGAGAACCACTGGTGCACCCCTCAAGCCCCCGCGCCCCCTCCGACCCCTCGGCCGCCCCGCCCGTCGCCCCTACGCCGGGCGTCGCCACCCCCACGCCTTTCCGGCGCCGCGTCGGCGGGAGGGGGTACGGCGGGCCCGGCGCCCTTGTGCGGAGCCCAGCCGGGCGGGCTCCCGAAGAGCCACCCCCACGCTTTCCCGCGCCGCGTCGGCGGGAGGGGGTACGGCGGAGCCCGGCACCCCTCAACGGCGCCCAAGCCGCCCCCCGAAGCCCTGCAGAGACCGGTTGACCGGCTGTGGGCCCCACGCCAAAGGGACGAGAGGTGGGAGGCGGGGCCGAGGGAGGTGGGGGACGAAGGGTCGTGGCGGCGGGGACCACGTCCGACGTGAGAAGCGACCCCACGATCGGCGCCCGCCCACGGCGGCGGGTGGCGTGGGCGGCGGCACCGCCGTAACAGAAGCAGCGTGGGTTGATCTTGAGGAAACGCGCGCGTTGATCTTGGGGGAAGTAACGTTTGGGTCAGGATTGCGGCGCGCTCTGATGGGAGTGCGGGTCGCACCTCTTTCCCAAGCGCGTCTGTCGTACCAATGTGTGAAGTATGAACGCGACGGTAGGCGACCGGCTCCTCATGCACGGGAACACCGTTGGCGAAGGGGACCGGCGCGGAGAGATCATCGAGGTTCGCGGGACGGAAGGCGGACCGCCGTACATCGTACGGTTCGACGACGGGCACACGGGGCTGGTCTTTCCCGGCCCTGATGCGGTCGTTGTGCCTCAGTAGGATTTCCCGTGTGGAATCCCAGATCATCTCGCTGACCACCGGGTCACGCGAGACGGTGCACGACATCACCCCGCAGTGCGCGGAGTTCGTGCGTGAGCAGGGCGGCGACGGGCTTTTGCATGTCTTCGTCCCGCACGCGACCGCCGGGGTGGCGCTGATCGAGCTCGGCGCGGGCAGCGACGACGACCTGCTGGCCGCGCTGGCCGGCCTGCTGCCCGCCGACGATCGCTGGCGGCACGCGCACGGTTCGCGCGGTCACGGACGGTCGCACGTCATGCCCGCGCTGATTCCGCCCTATGCGACGGTGCCGGTCCTCGGGGGACGGCTGGCGCTGGGAACCTGGCAGTCGATCGCGGTCGTTGACCTGAACGTCGACAACCGTGAACGCCACGTTCGTCTGTCGTTTTTGTCGGGTTGATTCGGACGGTCCTGTCGCCGTACCCGTGGCGACCGTTGACGACTGAGGGTCACAGCGTGTGGACTGTCCCGAAGCGATAAACCGCAAAATGCGGGGCCACTCAAGCAGGAGGGATAAACGTGAGCGCGACCGCGGGTCAGGCGCAGGGCGAGCGCGGCCTGGCCGAACGACTCGGCCTCAAGCCGGGTCAGGTGGTGCAGGAGATCGGTTGGGACGAGGACAGCGACGAAGAGCTTCGCTCGTCAATCGAGAACCTGACCGGCAATGAACTGCTCGATGAGGACAGTTACGACGTCGTAGACGTGGTGCTGATGTGGTGGCGCGACGGTGACGGCGATCTCTTCGACGTTCTGAGCGACGCCATGCGATCACTCGCAGAGGGCGGCCAGATCTGGCTGCTGACTCCCAAGGCCGGTCGCGACGGCCATGTGGAGCCGAGCGACATCGGGGAGGATGCCGCTACCGCGGGCCTTTCGCAGACGAGCAGCATCTCCGCCGCACCCGATTGGTCGGGGACCAGGCTCGTCGGCCCCAAGGGCCGACGCTAGGGAGCAGAGCGCCTGCCATGATGGCCGTGTGAACCCACTGGTAGGCGCCCTAGCTCCCGACTTCGAACTCCAGGACCAGCACGGCGCCCCGGTCAAGCTCTCCGCCTTCCGGGGCCGCGAGGTCGTGCTGGTCTTCTACCCGCTGGCCTTCAGCAACGTCTGCAACAGCGAGTTGTCGGCCTTGCGGGACTTTGTCGCGGACGCGCAAATTCTGACTGTCTCCGTGGACTCTCTTTTCTGCCATCGTGCATGGGCGGACCAAGAGGGCTACACATTCCCACTGCTGTCGGATTTCTGGCCACACGGACAGGTCGCGCGGGCGTACGGTGTGTTCGATGAGCAGAAGGGGCTCGCGCAGCGGGGGACCTTCATCATCGACGGCGCGGGCGTGGTCCGTTGGTCGGTCGTGAACCCGATCGGCACGGCGCGCGACGTGGCCGACTATGCCAAGGCACTCGCCGAGATTTCGTGACAACGGAGGATGCGATGCCCTGCTACAACTGCGGGGCCCGGCAGACCGACCCGGTACGCGGCGCGAGCCCCTGGAAGCGCGGGGTGCGCGACGAGTCCCAGGTGCTCATCTGCCCGGACTGCCAACGGCTGCACGACCTCGACCTGGACACGTGCGGCACCTGCGGGTCCAGCGCGCTGATCTGCCGGTTGGGCGAGGTCGAATGCCGCTCGTGTGGTTCTGTCCGGCAGGCGCGATCGGGGGATCCGCTGGTGCCAGAATCACCGCCCGGCCTGTCGGCCGAGGTCGAGGCCGCTCTGAACCGGGTACTGGGCCGGGCGTGACGGTCTCGGGCCGGCCACATTTTTCCGGACATATGCTGAGCTGCGCTATCGTCTCCTTTCGTGTCCGCAATGAGTTCGTTCGTCGTCGCGCTCGACGTCGGTGGCACGTCCATGAAGGGCGGCCTGGTCAGCGAGTCCGGCGTGGTGCTCCTCACCGAGCGCCGCCCGACCCCCCGCGAGGAGGGGCCGGACGCCGCGGTGACGGCGATCCGCGACTTCATCAGCCATCTCGCCGCATCCGGTGACGGCATCCCGTCCGGGGTCGGCCTCGCCGTACCCGGGCTGGTGTCGGAGAACTCCGCGGTCTACTCCGCGAACATCGGCTGGCGCGACGTGCCCGCCGCCGACTTCACCGCCCTCGACGTTCCGGTACGGCTCGGCCACGACGTCCAGACCGGCGGCCTGGCGGAGAACGTCCTGGGCGCCGGGCAGGGGGTGGACGACTTCCTCTTCCTGCCGATCGGTACCGGAATCGCCGGAGCCCTGATCCTGCGCGGCGAGCCGTACGGCGGCTCGTCCGGGTGGGGCGGCGAGATCGGCCACATTCCGGTCTTCCCGGACGGCGAGCAGTGCGCCTGCGGCCAGTTCGGCTGCCTGGAGACCTATGCGTCGGCCGCCTCCGTGGGCCGCCGCTACAGCCAGCGCGCGGGCCTGTCCGGCGTGAAGGCCGAAGAGGTAGTGGCCTCCGACGACCCCCTGGCCGTAGAGGTCTGGGACGAGGCGGTAGAGGCCCTCTCCCTGGCCCTGGCCACCTACACCCTCCTCCTGGACCCCAGCATGATCGTCCTGGGCGGCGGCCTGGCCGAGGCGGGCCCCGCCTTGTTCGACCCGGTCCGCACCCGGCTCGTGAAGCGCCTGGCCTTCCGCGACGCGCCCCCGCTGGTGCCGGCGGCACTCGGCGTGGACGCCGGCATGCTGGGCGCGTCCCTGCTGGGCTGGCGCGCCGCCGGCCGCCCCGACCTCGGCCCCGGCTGGACGGTCAATGTGCGCTCGGCACCGTTGGTGTCGTAAGGTGTAGTGCCGTTCGGGACGATTAGCTCAGCGGTAGAGCACTCGCCTTACAAGCGAGGGGTCACTGGTTCGAACCCAGTATCGTCCACCCAGTTCACGCCCTGTTTTCCAGGTGCGAGCGAAGATCGCTAACTGTGGACTGGGAGAGATTTGGGAGATGATCTTTCTTGTTGGTCTCCCGATGGGGCTTCAAGAGATGATCGAGTAGCGGGACCGGAAGCCTCCCATCCGCCATCGCCGCCCATTCCCGGGAGAGATCCCTCCCATCGCTTCTGGAGCCTGGCCGTGATCAGCTTGATCATGGCAGGCGAAGTGTGGGGGTACGTGCCCGCCAGGTCGGCAAGCACCGGATAGCCCGGCCGGTCCTTCGCGTCAGCATGCCGACCGTCGGCTGCCGACCGTCGGCTGCCGGGCGGGAGCGCCGCCTGCCGAAGTTGGACCTGCGCTCATGGTCGCCGTCCTCGGGTAGGAAGACGTACCTTCCCCCACCGCAGCCTCTGCTGCCTGTGCATGAACACGCGCCCGAATCGTGGCGCTGGATCTGCGTCGACAGTAGATCGCTCAGACACGGAGGCAGGTGGATGTCGCGGTAGGAGTCGTCCTTGGGTGGCTTCTTCAGCCAGCGGCCTTTGAACTCGTACAACTGCTGCTCGACGCGGATCTTGGACAGGCGCAGATACTGGCGCTCCAGCCCGATCGTGCCCGCCGACCGTGTCGAGCACCCGGTCTCGGTCGTGTACACAGCAGACGACGGGCACCCCTCTATCCGGGTCGCCACCTGCATGGAGGTGGCTGAGGTCGTCGCCGCCGTACGAGACGAGGCTCTCGAAGCGTTACGGCAACGCGCCGAGAAGGCCGAGCAGCGTGAAGAGACGCCCGAACATGTCGCAGCGAGCAACAAGTGCCACGTGCAGGTCATGGCAGCCGAGCTGGCGCAGGCCGAAGCAAGAATCGCCCGCGTCCACGCTCTCGCCCACACGTACGAGGTGAACGCGCGAACCATCGATGGTGTGGCGCGCCGGAACTTCTTCGAGCTGTTCGCAGAGGAACTGTGAGGCGCAATGAGCCGCAGGGGGACGCTTCGGGGGAGCTTCGCCCCTACGAGTTCCCCTTCACTGGCCAGCAGGTTCGCCCTGCATGGTCGGAGACGAGCCCTGGTTCGTCGCAGCCGGCGCGTGTGGCATCCTCAAGCACTCCAACGCCTCGATGGCCGTCAAGGGCCTGGATGAGGATGAGAAGCGGACCATAGAAAGGTCCAGCTCAGAAGCCCTAAGTTTCGCTGACCTCTTCGCCGACCTGCGGATTCAGTCCGTCACTCTGATCAACGAGTCCGGTCTCTACTCGCTCGTGATGCGTAGTCACGTACCCGCAGCCAAGGCGTTTCGCCGCTGGGTCACCCACGAGGTGCTGCCCTCGCTGCGCAATGACGTCCGTTTCGACGTCCGCAAGGTCAGCAATCGAGAACTCGCTCAGATGGTCATCGCCGAAGCCGACCGCGCCGACCAGGCCGAGAGCCGCGCCGTTACCGCCGAGTCCCGAGTTGCCGAACTGGAGCCCGCCGCCGCCCAGGCTGAGCTGTATGCCTCCGCCGACGGCCTCACCACGAAGCGCTCCTTCACACGTGACGTCCAGCAGTGGGCAACCGATCGGGGCGTCAAGGTCATCCAGAAGCAGGTCTTCGACTTCCTCGCCCACATCGGGCTCATCATGCGCATTGCGAGCAGCGAGCACGACCAGGCCACCGCTTAGGCCATTAGGTACGGCAGGGGAAAGAACGCCACCAAGAAGGTCGAGATGCCGGATGGCATGATCATCAAGGTGAAGTACGGCAAGCTCACGTCGAAGGGCGAGGAGTACGCCTGGAAGAAGATCTACGCCGTCGTAGGGGAGCATGGCACCCTCGACGCAAAAGTGATCCGGGGCGCAGCGGTCCCGGTCGGCTGACCTCAACGGCTCGGGCGAGTAACCGACTCGTCCGAGCCGGCCATCTGAGGAGGCTCCTGCTGGCCCACCTGTGGGTGCAAGAAGGGCGAGTATGCCCGACACCGGCGTAGGAGGATGAAACGGTGAGCAACCCAGACGGCGCGTCGGGAGTGTTGTAGACGATGACACCTATGACCGATCTCGACCAGCGCAAGGCCATCACAGCGTTCTTCCAGGCACACAGTAAAGGTTGGAAAGCGCTCGCTAGGCAGAAGCGGTGGCTGGTCGAAGGCATGGTCGCTATCGGCGGCATAAGAGTGCTGGACCGACTCAGGTTCGACCTCGTGGACTGCCCTTGCTGCATCGAGGAAGACGAAAGGGAACGCCGTCTTTCTTGGATGAAGGCTGAATACCACCGGCGAAGGAGGAACCGCCGATGAGCACCTGCACGTACGAGATCCGCCACCACCCCAACCTCAGCTGGTGGGACGGTCGACACGGGGTCTACGTGGTCGGCCGGTACTGCACGGGCCTGATCGGACGCGCATCTACCAAGTGGGGAGCACGCAGGCTCATCAAGGACATCCTGGCCTGCGAGGGAGCGTCGCAGGCGTACACCCTCGTTGAGGTCGTTCGAGCGCCAGCCCTTTCCGGGGAGGAGCGGTGAGCGACCCAGACGGCCGGCATCAGTGCAACCGCCCAGAAGACGCGACAGACTCGCAGTGGCGCTGCCCGCGATGCGGGCAGGTATGGGAGCCGCTATCGTCCGAGCACGCCACACCCCCCAGACGCGTTAAGCCAGCGCAGCCCTTCGTCACCACCGATCGGATCGTGCTCGTACTCGCTGCGGCCAGCGGCGTGATGATGGTCAGCACGTGGGCGCCGGAGCTGGGTACTGACGGCGCGGTCGTGGCGGTAGTGGGTTTGGCAGCCATCGGCGTCGGTGTCGCGGTCGCTTTCTGGCAGCACCGACGGCGCTATCTGAGGAACCGCAGATGACCTCTACGCTCGAACCGCTCGTCTACGACTCGTTTTGCCAGCTCATGACCCGCTTCTCGGCAACCTGGAGTATGGACACCTCGGGGGAGGAGCACTGGCAGGTCGCGCTACGCGACCACGCCGCCAGGCTGGCTTTCCCAGAGTGGCTCTGCGGCCCAGATGACTGGACTAGCCTTGCCGCGCTCTTCACCGACGACGGCGCTCCGTACACCGAGGTGGCTGTGTACAGGAATCACAACCGCATCCACTACCACGTGTACCGCGGGGATGAGTTGACCGCGTTCTGGAACAGGCTGCTAGGCGAGATCAGCGAGTGATAGGGCCAGACGATATGCCGCCAGTAGAATGATCCCAACCTGCTACGTAACATCCGGTAGCTCCCTCCGGCACCATCTACCGCCGCACCGACGGCGCATATTGGTGGGTGGCAGACGTCCTCCCCGTGGAGGTCGCCCCAGACGACTGTCGGCTCACCGTAGCTGAATGGTTAAATCTGCCGCCGCAGTAAACCTGACTCATGGAGCTCTATCCAAGAGGAAGTCGGCAACCAGGCTGGACTGGGCCCGTACGTGCTTGCGAACGATCTTTCGGAGTTCTTCGTCTTCTTCTCCAGATATCTCGCGCATCTCGCGGAGCTTGCTCTGCATACTGTTCAGGTGGTCATGGAGTGTGTGGCCGCAGCTCCGATCCACCAGCCATGCGGTAGGCCATCTCGCCACGGAACTGCATGATCGCTTCCCGATCGTCTGGATCCAGTTCATGAACGGCCTGCCCAAGCCATCAATCGCGCGAGCCTAGTCTCGTGCCGCCTGGTCAACGACACCACAGCCCATGCGATCAGGGCGGCGACCATGCCTCCGACGAGCGAAGAAACGAACCCCTGCATCAGGTTCGGCCACACGCCAGTAATCACGTCCCAGCTCATGAGCCAAGCGTGGCAATTCCTCTTATGGGGTGAGCCGATTGTCATCTGTTGATGCTGATTGGTAATGAAACGAGTCCGAGCAGATAGCGGTCCTCCGTCCTGACCCGGAGAACCGTTCCCGCCCCTCGCATATCACCCGTTCAAGTGGTCTCCCGTACAGCGTATTCGGGGAAGCCCACAATGTCGTTCATCGTCGAGATCAGCGACCTATTTGCAGGTCCGTGCATGAACGGCTTCCGCCGGAAGGTCCGCGCTCACGAACAGGCCACCAGCACCTACAACGTCGAGGCGTGGCGTCTGCCGCTCGAATGGCCCAACGAGCCCGTCAAGCCCGAAGAGCCTCGCCCGTACCCGGTGTACGGCGAAACCGTCTACTGCTCGTCCTGTGCGTACGAGCACAAGGCGATGCTGTCCAAGCTCGATGGCGCCGCCTGCGCGAGTCTGACGGCTTGCGCGGCGAGACCAATCAGGTGAAGCTCTCCGGCAGCCCGGAGAGCTTCACGGTCTCGATGACGATCGAGGCCTGGACGAGTTCGACTCGTGGCTGCGTTCCTGGGAGTCCGCCTACCTCGGTATCGACCCTTCGCCCGCACAGGTGCTCTTGCCGACTCCATCACGCTCGGGATCGCGTGGCTGGTCGCCCGCGCTGAACGCATCCTCGCCCGTCTGGACATGGGGCAGGACTTCGGGCAGGAGATCCGCCGCTGGTACATCAAGCTCGCCGTCTACGACCCGTCAGAGTTGACAGCCAAACCCCGTCGCACGGGCAAGACGCTTCGCTGCCCCCAGTGTCACCTGGCGACGCTCTCGCAGCTCGACGGAGAGGACAGGATCGAGTGCCACAACCGTGGCTGCGCGGAGGTCCGGCGGTTCTCACCACGGGCGAGTACGAGGCTATGGTGGACTCCGCGATCCAGGTGGCGAGGGCAGGATGAGCGAGCAGTGCCCCATCTGCCACGGCCGCGGCGAACTCCCCGACGAAAAACGTGTGCTCTCCCGGACTGCGGTCGGCGGTTCCGGTGGCAGGACGACGCGCGGAAACGCAGTCGGCCGCGACGGGACTCCATCTACTGCTCCCGGTCGTGTCAGCACGTCGCTCACAACTGGATATGCACCTTCCCGGTGCGCTGGCAGCGGCTACGTCAGGTTCGACTCCTGTCGTCTCCCCTCGTGGAGGCGACGCCCATGGGGGGCATCACACCGTCGCCGCTTCGATCTCGGGAGGGATACAACTTCAGAGCACGCCCGGTGCGTAGGCAGCGGATACTTCCTCTGCTGAAGGAGAGACGGGTGGGGCCGCAGAAGCTGAGGGGCTTTTCCTGGTCAGCGTGGGCGGCGGGTCTTCTTGGCGCGGCCTGACGGTGTGGCGCGGCTCTGGGCGGGCTTTTTGGGCTTGCGCTGGGCCGGCTTCTCCGGGGCATTACGGCCGCGCGTGCTGTTGACTGTTCGGCCGCGGACGATGCCGATGAAGTCGTCCACCAGGTCGGTGGTCGCCTCCGTGGGCCAGGCCAGGGCGATCTGGGACTGTGGCGCGTCCGGCACCGGGCGGTAGGTGAGGTCCTTGCGGTGGTGGAGGCGGGCCAGTGACTGCGGGACCAGGAGTACGCCGGTGCCCGCCGCCACCAGTTCCACGGCCTCGGCCGTCGTGGGCGGGCGGGTGAAGGCGGGTTCGCCGGGCCGGGTCGTCCACTCGATGGTGTCGTCCAGCGGGTGCAGTACCTCTTCGGTGGACAGGTCCGCGACGGCGACCTCGTCGACCGCGGCCGCCGCGTGGTCCTTGGGCACCACTACCACGGTGGTCTCGACGTAGAGGGGGATCACGCTGAGGCCGTCGCGGTCGATCGGGAGGCGGACGAAGGCGGCGTCGGCGCCGCCGTCGCGCAGCACGGTCACCACCTCGGCGGCGGTGGCCGCGACCAGGGTGAGTGGCACCTCGGGCTTTCTCTCGGCCCAGATGTTGACCCATTTCGCGGGCGTCACCCCCGGCACGTACGCCAGCCGGAACCCCGTACCGTTCTCCCCACCAGTCACCCGCCCAGGGTACCGATGGCCGGAGACCGCGTTCCGAGTGACTACGCTTGGCGACATGACCTCGCCCAAGACGAAGACCACCCAGACGATGAAGCCCGCGACCGCGGCCAAGAAGCTGGGTGTCCTGCTCTCGGCGACTCCCGCCGAGTTCCAGGAGGGCGTCGTCTCCAGGGACGAGCTGAACGAGCTGCAGTCCAAGCCGCCCGCCTGGCTGGCCGACCTGCGGCGCAACGGCCCGCATCCCAAGCAGGTCGTCGCGGCGAAGCTCGGGGTCTCCATCTCCGGCCTGGTCAGAGGCGGCGTCGACGAGCCGTTGACCACCGCTGAGATCGAGGCGCTGAAGGCGGAGAATCCCGCGTGGCTGGAGCGCGAGCGCTCCCTCCAGGCCGAGGCCCGCAAGGAAGCCCTCAAGGCCAAGCAGGGCTGAACGGCATGTCCGTCGTGGACGACCGGGAGCTCCCGCGGACCGTGGACGAAGCGGTCGCGGCGGAACGGGCGGGGCGATCTCTGCGATACCTGTTCTTCTGGGGGCACCAGCCGGATCGCGACGGCCGGGCCGGGCCCGGGTGCCTGTCGCAGTGGTGGCCGGCCTCCTTCACCGAGGACGGGCACGTCTTCGCCACGGCCGAGCACTACATGATGGCGCACAAGGCCTGGCTGTTCGGCGATCACGACGCCGCCCGCGCGATCCTCGCCGCGGCGCACCCCGGAGAGGCCAAGACGCTGGGCCGGGCCATCCGGGGGTTCGACGACGCGGTCTGGGCCGAGCATCGGTTCGGGATCGTGGTCCGCGGGAACGCCGCCAAGTTCGGGCAGCACGCGGACCTGCGGGAGTTCCTGCTGGGCACGCGCGGGCGGGTGCTGGTGGAGGCCAGTCCCGGCGACCGTGTCTGGGGGATCGGGCTGACCGCCGCGGATGAGCGCAGCGCGAAGCCCTCGACCTGGGACGGGCTCAACCTGCTCGGGTTCGCGCTGATGGGCGCACGGAACGAGCTGTGAATACCCCCGGTCAACAAATCTGAATGACTGGCGAATGACCGGTAAAACTCCGACAACCCCCGTGGATTGGGAAATATCTGGGTTATCTGGGATCGTTGAAGGCTCGGCGGCGTGGGGAGCGTCGCTACGGGCTGCGACCCGCCAACCGAGCGCGTGAGGTCACGTACCGGGGCCCGCATCGTCTACGCATGAGGTGAGCCTTGGTGGTCAATGCCGTGATTTCGCAGGATGCCGTCTTTCTGTCCGCCGGTGGGAACACCACCGCGCGGACTCTCGTGGACATTCTTCATGAGAGTGCCGCCGCCCACCCCCACGCGCCCGCGCTCGATGACGGCGTGAGCGTTCTCGACTACTCCCGCCTGACCAAAGAGGTGGCGCACCTGGCCGGTTCGCTGGGCGAGATGGGCATCGGGCCGGGGGAGCGGGTCGGGATCCGGGTGCCGTCGGGCGGCAACGATCTTTATGTGGCCATCCTGGCGGTGCTGGCGGCGGGGGCGGCGTACGTGCCGGTGGACGCCGACGATCCCGAGGAGCGGGCCGCTCTCGTCTTTCAGGAGGCCGACGTCGCGGCGGTGATCGGGACCGAGGGGATCACGAGCAGGCGCCCCGCCGGGGCCGGCGCGCGTCCGCCGGTGCCCGAGGACGACGCCTGGATCATCTTCACCTCCGGGTCCACCGGCAAGCCCAAGGGGGTGGCGGTCAGCCATCGCAGCGCGGCCGCCTTCGTGGACGCGGAGGCCGGGCTTTTTCTTGAGCTGGGGCCGGGGGATCGGGTGCTGGCGGGGTTGTCGGTTGCGTTCGACGCCTCGTGCGAGGAGATGTGGCTGGCGTGGCGCAACGGCGCCTGCCTGGTCCCGGCGCCGCGCTCGCTGGTGCGCACCGGGATGGATCTCGGGCCGTGGCTGGTGGAGCGCGGGATCACGGTGGTGTCGACCGTACCCACGCTGGCTGCGCTGTGGCCGGTCGAGACGCTGGACGGCGTGCGCCTGCTGATCTTCGGCGGCGAGGCCTGCCCGCCCGAGCTGGCCGACCGGCTGAGCACCCCCGAGCGGGAGGTCTGGAACACCTACGGCCCCACCGAGGCCACCGTCGTCGCGTGCGCGGCGCCGCTGGTCAGGGGGGAGCCGGTGCGGATCGGGCTGCCTCTGCGGGGCTGGGACCTGGCCGTGGTCGACCAGGCGGGCAGGCCGGTCGCCATGGGGGAGACGGGCGAACTGGTCATCGGGGGCGTGGGGCTGGCCCGTTACCTCGATGAGGAGAAGGACCGGGAGAAGTACGCGCCGCTGGAGTCGCTCGGCTGGGACCGCGCGTACCGCAGCGGTGACCTGGTCGTGGCCGATCCCGCCGGGCTGCTGTTCGTCGGGCGGGCCGACGAGCAGGTCAAGCTGGGCGGGCGGCGGATCGAGCTGGGCGAGGTGGACGCCGCCCTCCAGGCGCTGCCCGGGGTGACGGGCGCGGCGGCCGCGGTCAAGACCACGGCCTCCGGACACCAGCTTCTCGTCGGCTATATCGTGACAAATGGGGAAATATCCTACGCGCGGGAACAGCTTGAAGCCGTGCTGCCCGCCGCCCTCGTCCCCCGCCTGGCCGTCGTGGACCAGCTGCCCACGCGTACCTCGGGGAAGATCGACCGCGACGCGCTGCCCTGGCCCCTCGGCGACGAGGACGAGGAGGCCGCCGACCTCGACGGACTCCAGGCGTGGCTGGCCGAACAGTGGCAGGACGTCCTGGGGCAGCGGGTCAGCGGCCCCGACGCCGACTTCTTCACCGCGGGCGGCACCAGCCTGGCGGCGGCGCGGCTCGTGTCGACGCTGCGCGGCAGGTATCCGGACGTGGCGGTGGCCGACCTCTACGACCATCCGACCCTCGGCGCGCTGGCCGACCGGCTCGAAGAGCTGGAGCGGCCCGCCGAGGAGAACACGCGCGTCGTGCTGCCGATGCCGCGCCGGGCGGCGCTGGTCCAGACGGCGCTGATGCTGCCGCTGCTGACCGTGCGCGCGATGCCCTGGGTGGTCGGCGCCCTCGCGGTGGGCAATCTGACGAACGTCCTCGCGGTCGCCTGGTGGTGGGTGATCGCGGGCGCGCTGCTGTTCCTGACGCCGTTCGGCCGCCTGTCGCTGGCGGCGGGCGCGGCGCGGCTCGTCCTGCGCGGCGTCAAACCGGGCGTGTACGCCCGAGGCGGCGCCACCCACCTCAGGGTCTGGTTCGCCGAGCAACTGGCGGCGGGTCTGGGCGTGGGCGGTCTCGCCTCCGCGCCCTTGATCACCTACTACGCGCGGGCGCTGGGCGCGCAGGTGGGCGAGGACGCCGACCTGCACACGATGCCGCCCATCACCGGCATGCTCAAGCTCGGCAGGGCCGCCGCGATCGAGCCCGAGGTGGACCTCACCGGTTACTGGCTGGATGGCGACCTGTTCAGGCTCGGCGAGATCAGGATCGGGGCCGGCGCGACCGTCGGCGCCAGGTCGATCGTCCTGGCGGGCGCGCGGATCGGGAAGAACGCCCAGATCGCCCCCGGCTCGGCGGTCGGCGGCGACGTCCCCGCCGGGCAGCGGTGGGCGGGGGCGCCGGCCGTACGGAAGGGGAAGCTGACGCCCAAGGCGCCGGCGCCCCGCAGGTACCGCCGGTGGAGCGTGACCTACGGCGTGTCCGCGATGGCGTTCAGCCTGATCCCGCTGCTGGCCGTGCTGCCCGGGATCGCCGTCCTCGGCCCGGCCGGCATCGCCGCCGCGACCGTCGTCTCGATGGTCAGCATGGCGCTGCTGCTGCTCGTGGCCGTCAGGCTGCTGTCGATCGGGCTGCGCGCGGGCAGCCACCCGGTGCACAGCCGTACGGCGTGGCAGGCCTGGGCGACCGAGCGCCTCATGTCCATGGCCAGGGTGTGGCTGTTCCCGCTGTACGCCAGCGGGCTCACCCCGATGTGGCTGCGCGCGCTCGGCATGAAGGTGGGCCGCGACGTCGAGCTGTCCACCGTGCTGGCGCTGCCCTCGATGACCGAGGTCGGCGACGGCGCGTTCCTGGCCGACGACACCAAGGTCGCCCCGTACGAGCTGTCCGGCGGCTGGATGCGGCTGGACCACGTGCGCATCGGCAAGCGGGCGTTCGTCGGCAACTCGGGCATGACCGCGCCCGGCCGCAAGGTGCCCAAGGACGGGCTGGTCGGCGTGCTGTCGGCGGCGCCGAAGAAGGCCAAGGCGGGTTCGTCCTATCTCGGGATGCCGCCGGTCAAGCTGCGCAGGACCGCCCAGAGCGGCGACACGGGGCGTACCTATGACCCGCCGCTGCGCTTCAAGGTGGCGCGGGCGCTGGTGGAGGTGTGCCGGGTGGTTCCGGCGATCGCCACGGCCGCGCTGGCGGTGCTCGTCGTCACCGCGCTGGTCACGATCGCGCGCGACCTTCATCCGGCCGCCGCGGTGCTGCTCGGCGGCGTGGTGCTGGCCGCGGCCGGGTTCGTGGCGGCGGCGGTGTCCGTGGTGGCCAAGTGGGCGCTCATGGGCCGGATCCGGCCCGGCGACCGGCCGCTGTGGAGCGCGTTCGTCTGGCGCAACGAGCTGGCGGACAACTTCATCGAGGTGCTCGCCGCGCCCTGGTTCGCCACCTCATGGCTCGGTACGGCCGGCCTGAACGTCTGGCTGCGCGCCCTGGGCGCCAAGGTCGGCAGGGGTGTGTGGTGCGAGACCTACTGGCTGCCGGAGATCGACCTGGTCAGCCTGGGTGACGGCGCCTCGGTCAACCGCGGCTGCGTGCTTCAGACCCACCTGTTCCACGATCGGGTCATGAGCATCGATACAGTCGAGCTGGCTGAGGGTTCCACACTCGGCCCGCACGGGGTGGTGCTGCCCGCGGCCACGGTCGGGAGCAACACCACGATCGGCCCCGCCTCGCTGGTGATGCGCGGCGAGTCGCTGCCCGCGCGGACCCGGTGGTACGGCAACCCTGTCGCCGCGTGGCATCAGGCAGCGTGATCGACGGGAGGATGGTGCGGTACTTCCCCGACCGTGGCGACGACGGGTACTCCGTCCGGCACTACGACCTGGCACTCGACTACCGGCCGGGGCCCAACCGGCTGGCCGGCGTCGCCAAGCTGGACGCGGTCGCCGCCGAGCCGCTGGAGCAGGTGCGGCTCGACCTCGGCCCGCTGCACGTCTCCCAGGCGCTGGTCAACGGCATGCGCTGCCGGTTCACGCACGGCGGGGGCAAGCTCCGGCTGACCCCCGGCGGGCGGCTGCCCGAGGGGCGTGAGTTCACCGTCGAGGTCCGGTACTCGGGCAACCCCAGGCCGGTGCCCAGCCCGTGGGGCGGGCTCGGCTGGGAGCAGCTGGAGGACGGCGCGCTCGTGGCCAGCCAGCCGACCGGCGCGTCCTCCTGGTTCCCGTGCAACGACCGGCCTTCGGACAAGGCGACCTACCAGATCGCGGTGACGACGGCGACGCCGTACACGGTGGTGTGCAACGGGCAGCTCACCTCGACGCGGCGGGCGGGCTCGCGCACGACGTGGGTTTACCACGAGGCGGTGCCGATGGCCTCCTACCTCGCGAGCGTGCAGATCGGCCGTTACCAGCTCGGCGACCTGCCGGGTGAGGTGCCGCAGCGGCTGGCCGTGCCGGCGTCGGCGGCGGTGCGGGCGCGGCGGATGCTGGCCCGGCAGGACCGGATGATGCGCGTCTTCACGGAATGGTTTGGTCCCTACCCGTTCGCGGAGTACGCGGTGGTGGTGACCGAGGACGACCTGGAGATCCCGGTCGAGGCCCAGGGCATGTCGATCTTCGGGCCGAGCCAGCTCGCCGAGGAGCGGCTGGTGGCGCACGAGCTGGCCCACCAGTGGTTCGGCAACAGCCTGACGCTGGCCCACTGGCGCGACATCTGGCTGCACGAGGGCTTCGCCGCCTACGCCGAGTGGCTGTGGTCGGAGGAGTCGGGCGGCGAGAGCGCCGCCTCGCACGCGCGCCGCTGGCACGCGGCGCTCAGCGCGCAACCCGCCGACCTGGTGCTCGCCGACCCGGGGCCGAAGCGCCTGTTCGACGACCGGGTCTACAAGCGGGGCGCGCTCACGCTGCACGCGCTGCGCGGGGTGCTGGGCGAGCCGGCGTTCCGCTCGGTGTTGCGCGAGTGGGCCGACGGGTACCGCCACGGCACCGTCAGCACCGGCCGCTTCACCGAACTCGCCGGCCGTTACGCCCCCGAGCCGCTGGACACGTTCTTCCTGTCCTGGCTCTATTCGGAACGGCTCCCGCCGCTGTCGTAGACCTCAGGAGCGGACGAGACGGGCGATCGCGTCGGCCGCCTCCTTGACCTTCAGCTGCGCCTCCTCGCCGCCCTTCTTGGTGGCCTCGGCGACGCAATGCGCCATGTGCTCCTCCAGGAGTGCCAGGGCGAACGACTGCAGGGCGCTGGTCGTCGCCGACACCTGGGTGAGGATGTCGATGCAGTACTTGTCGTCCTCGACCATCCGCTGCAGGCCCCTGGCCTGGCCTTCGATCCTGCGCAGCCGCCGTAGGTGCTCCTGCTTGTTCTCGGTGTATCCGTTCACGTGACCCCGTCCTCTCGTCACCAGTCGTAACGTCATACCCCCCTACCGTATTTCCTACAATGCCTTACGGGGGTAGGGTCTCCATAACTTGAACATAGATGTTCGACTTATGGAGGTGGTGGTCATGGGCCGCTGGGCCGTACTGGGACTGCTGGGGCTGGCGCAGTTCATGCTGATCGTCGACATCACGGTGGTGCAGGTGGCACTGCCCACGATCGGGAAGGAGCTCGAGCTCGACCGGGAGGCGCTGACCTGGGTGGTGACGACGTACACGCTGGTGTTCGGCGGGCTGATGGTGCTCGGCGGGCGGCTGGCCGACGCCTTCGGCGCGCGGCGCACGCTGCTGGCCGGGCTCGGGGTGTTCGCCGCGGCCTCGCTGGTGTGCGGGGTGGCGGGCGACGGGGCGACGCTGATCGCCGGGCGGGCGTTCCAGGGGGTCGGGGCGGCGCTGATGTCGCCGTCCGCGCTGGCCGTCATCACCCGGACCTACCACGGCGAGCTGCGCAACCGGGCGCTGGGCGTCTGGGGCGCGATCGGCGGGTCCGGCGCGGCCGTCGGCGTCCTGGCCGGCGGGCTGCTGACCGCGGGGCCGGGGTGGAGCTGGGTGTTCTACGTCAACGTCCCGATCGGGCTGGCCGTCCTGGCGGTGCTGCCCCGGCTTGTCGGGCGGGACGAGCCCCATGCCGGCGGCCGCCGGGTCGACGTGCCGGGGGCGGTGACGGTGACGCTGGCCACCGCGCTGCTCATCTACGGGCTGGTCGGCGCGGGCGACGCCGGGTGGGGCGCGTTCTCCACGCTGGCCGCGCTGGGCGGCGCCGTCGTCGGGTACGGGCTGTTCGTGCTGGTCGAGCGGAAGGTGCGGACGCCGCTGATGCGGGCCGAGACGATGGCCAGGCGGGCCGTGGTCTCGGGGACGTTCGTGATGCTGGCGGCCACGGGCCTGCTGCTCGGGCTGTTCTTCGTCAGCTCGCTCTACCTGCAGCACGTCCTCGGCTACGACGCGCTGGCGACCGGGCTGATCTTCCTGCCGGTGGCCGTCGCGATCACGCTCGGGGCGCACCTCGGCGGGCGGCTGGTCGGGAAGGTCGGCGGGCGGCCGGTGGCCCTGGTGTCGTTCGCGCTGACCGCGGCCGGCGCGGCCCTGATGATGCGGATCTCGCCGGACGCGAACGTCTGGACCACGCTGGTGCCCGGGTTCGTGCTGGCGGCGTTCGGGATCGGGCCGGCGTTCGTCACGGCGACGACCACGACCATGGCCAACGTGCCGGCCGGTGAGGCGGGCGTCGCCTCCGGCGTGATCAACACCTTCCACGAGCTCGGCGGGTCGATCGGGGTGGCGGTGGTCTCCACGATGGCCGCGGCGAGCCTCGCGCCCGGGGCGGCCGGCGTCGAGGGCTTCACCGGGGCGCTGCTGCTGTGCGTGATCGTGGCCGCGGTGGCGGCCGTGGTCTCGTCGGTCCTGGTGCCGGCGGGCGTGCCGGCCGGGGTCACCGTGGGGCACGGGCACGGGCACTGACGTCTCGGGCACGAAGGCGTTGAGCGGCGCCTCCGGCAAGGGGCTGGGATACAGCCTGGGCGGTGCGCTGACGGTGACGGGGGATGCGCGACGTGGACATGGCGTGAACGATGCCGACGCCGGAAAAGCACTAGACGGAAGTTCTAATGTAGTGGCATCTTCAACTATGGGGGCCCCGTAATCACATGAACCGGAGAGGGTTGACTTGTGAGCACGGTGCGAGAACGGGGGGCCTGCGGGACGGCGACGATCTCCCTGATCGAGGGCGAGCGTGCTCTGCACGCCGAGGGGGACCTGAACACCGCACGCCACCACTTTGACGCCGCCTATCACGAGGCGGAGTGCGACGGCGACACCGTCGCGCTCGCCAGGGCGGCACTCGGTCTCGGCGGCATCTGGGTGCACGAGCACCGCACCGCCGCCGAGGCGCAGACGATCCGCGTGCGGCAGCGCCATGCCCTGACCCTGATCGACCCGCGCTCGCCGCTGGCGTTACGGCTGCGCGCCCGCCTGTGCGGCGAGGAGGACTACCGCTCCGGCCGCCACGCCGCGATCCTGGCCATGCTCACCCAGGCCAGGCACTCGGGCGACCCGGTGGCGCTGGCCGAGACGCTCAGCCTCGCCCACCACTGCGTCCTCGGCCCCGAGCACGGCGTGCTGCGCCATGAGCTCGCCGAGGACATGATCGGCCAGGCCAGCAGGACCGGCCGCCGCGGCGACCTGATGATGGGGCTGATGTGGCGGACCGTCGACCTGTTTCTGGCCGGCCACCCGCACGCCGCACGCTCGCTCGACGAGCTGCGCGCGCTCCTGGACGAGACCGACCACCTGGCCGTCGGCTTCATCGTCAGCGCGATCGACGTGATGCTCGCCATCAGGGCCGGCCGCTTCGCCCAGGCCGAGCAGCTCGCCGCGGAGAGCGGGGAACGCGGCGCGCGGGCCGGCGACATCGACGCCGCCGGCTGGCCCAGCGGCCAGGTCGCGATCGTCCGCTGGTACCAGGGGCGGCTGCCCGAGCTGCTGCCGATCCTCACCGAGCTGGTGAACTCCTCCGTGCTCGGCGTGCTCGACTACTCCTATCTCGCCGCCACCGCCACGGCCGCCGCGGGAGCCGGGGAACGCCGCCTGGCCGTCAACATGCTGGCCCGCCTGCGCGGCCAGGACCTCGCCCGCCTGCCCAGCTCCAGCGTGTGGCTGACCACCCTGTACGGCGTGGCCGAGGCGGCCCACCTGCTGGGCGAGGCCGACCTGTCCGCCCAGACCTACGAGCTGCTGCGGCCCTACGCCCACCTGCCGGCGATCACCAGCCTGGGCGTCGCCTGCCTCGGCTCGGTGCACCACCCGCTGGGCGTCGCCAGCCTGACCACCGGCGACATCGCCCGCGCCGTGGTCCACTTCGGCGAGGCCGTCCGCGCCAACCTGGCGCTCGGGCACTGGCCCGCCGTGGCGTTGTCGCGCTGGCGGCTCGGCCAGGCCCTCGCGCTGCGCGGCGAACCGGCCGAGCGGGAGCTGGAACTGGCCGCGCAGGAGGCGGCCGAGATGGGGATGGTGCTGCCCGCCTCGCCCTCCGGTACGGCCCGCCGTACCGGAAAGGTGGTGTGCAGGAGGCGCGGGCCGCAGTGGCAGTTCGAGTTCGGCGCCCGCTGCGCGCACGTGGACCACAGCGTGGGCATGGGCCATCTGGCGACGTTGCTGGCCAACCCCGGGCGCGAGGTCCGGGCCGGCGACCTGGTCACCGGGCCGGCCGCGACCGAGGCGGTCTCCACCCAGCCGCTGCTGGACGAGGAGGCCAAGCGCGCCTACCAGCAACGGCTCGGCCAGTTGCAGGACGACATCGACGAACTGGAGTCCATGAACGATCTGGAACGCGCCACGGCGCTGCGTGCCGAGCACGACTGGCTGGTCACGGAGCTGGCGGCGGCGGCCGGGCTGGGCGGGCGGACCCGGTCGTTCGCCGGCACCGACGAGCGGGCCAGGATCTCGGTGGGCAAGGCGATCCGGCGGGCCATCGGCCGGATCGCGGAGGCGGACCCGGTCATCGGGGCCGAACTGCGCGCCACTGTCCAGACCGGGCAGCGCTGTGTCTACCAGCCCCGCTGACTCAGTCGGTGCAGGTGAGCTTGGGCTCGGGCTGGTAGACGGTGGTGAACTTCTGCCTGCGCAGCTCCTTGCCGTCCCGCTTGAAGATCCGCCACACGTCGATCGTGAAGCCCTGGACGCCGCTCATCGGCTGGCACTTGGGCCCGGACTCCTCCAGCGTGGGGAAGCTCTTGATGTTGTAGCGGGCGGAGCTCTGCGACTCGACCTCGTAGCGCTTGGTGCTCCAGAACTGCACGGTGATCGAGGTCGAGGTGTAGGAGGTCTTGATCAGCACGCCGTACTTGGAGTCGTTCTTCCACCGGAAGTCCGGCTGCGGGTAGGAGACCGTCGACTCGCGGCCCGCCGGGTAGCGCGAGATGTAGTACATGTGCGGCATGTGCTGGACGTCCTCGAAGCCGCCGAAGAAGACCGCGTTGAACATCGCGGTGGCGAACTGGGAGACGCCGCCGCCGACGTCGTTCACGAAGCGGCCGTTGAGGATCATGGGCGCCTCGACGAACCCGCGGGCCTTGTCGCGCTTGCCGACCAGGCCGTTGAGCGAGAACGTCTCGCCGGGCTTCACCACGTGGCCGTCGACGATGCCGGCGATCGTGTGGATGTTGGTCACGCGCGGCGCGCAGCACGGGTGGTTGGAGGTGTAGGAGGCGACCCGCTCCTTGACGCCCAGCTTGCCCGCCGCCTCGGTGGTCAGCCTGGCCCGCGTGACCTTGACCGGCGCCTTGGCGGTACGCTCACCGGCCGCCACCGCCTCGGCCACGGCCGTCCCGAGCTCCTCGTCGTCGATGCCCTTGCCGTCGCGCGCGGGCACGACCTTCGGCCGGCCGGACACGATCTTGAAGCCGGCGTCGCGGGGGAGCTGACTCGCCTCGACGAGCCGCTTCTCCAGGCCGGGGGCCACCGCCTTGGCGTCGAAGACCGGCTTCATCGTGCCGCCGTCGCCGGTGAAGCTCAGGCCCGCGGCCAGCTCGGCGCGGGTGATCGCCGCCTCGCGGGTGCCGCTGGTCACGGTGAGGTCGGCCGCGACGGCCGTACGCGCCGTGGTCGAGGCCACCTCGCGCACCTCCTTCGCCGGTACGGCCGGCGGCAGCGTCCTGGTGACCAGCTTCACCGGCCCGCCGTCGCCCAGGAAGGCGCCGCGCACGGCGCTCGCCGCCGCCGCCCGGTCCAGCGCCAGCCCCTTCTTCGGCATGGCCGTACGCGGCTCCAGCCCCCGGTAGGAGATGACGCCTTCCTTCGGCTTGCGGTCCACGGTCTTGGCCAGGGCGGTGATCCGCTCGGTGAGCGCCCGCTCGTCCACCTTGACGACCGGCTGGAGCTCGCGGCTGCCGAAGATCGAGCGCGCGACGCCGACCGGGGTCCAGGAGCCGTCCATCGCCGCCGCCACCGTGGCCGCGACGTCCACGGACAGGCCGAGCTCGACCGGCTCCAGCCGGGTCTTCTTGCCCGCCGCCGTCACCTCGACGGGCCGGGTGGCCCGCGGGCGCAGCTCGCGTTCCAGCCGCGAGCGCGCCTCCTCGGGTGACAGCCCGCCGATGTCCACGCCCGCGACCTTGGTGCCCGGTGGCACTTCTCCGGCCAGCATGATCGCCGGTACGGCGTAGGCCAATACGGCCACGCCGAGCACGGCGGCCAGGATCACGAGGGTCTTCGGCATTTTGGGCATTCAGGTCTCTCCGGGCATCAGGTATTCGCCGGTCTGAAGAGTACGTTGAACACGCCACCACCGTCGCCCGAGTCGTGCACGACCCCGTCCTCGGTGACCGCCAGCAGGCGGTTCTCCCCCACCGCCGCGAAGGCGACCGCGGGGCCCGGCAGGGTGCCCGCCGGGCGCCACGAACGCCCGCCGTCGCCGCTGGAGTGGATTCTTCCGCCGGTGTCGACACCGGTCAGCTTCTTGGCCGCCGCCACGTGGGTGAGCGGGGGCGCCTTGCGTACCGGCTCGAAGTCCATGCCGCGGTTGGCGCTGACCTTGAGGCCGTCCCGGGTGGCCGCGTAGAGGCGGTCGCCCGAGAAGGCCAGGTCGTTCACCTGCTCGGTGGCGCCCTGCGTCCAGGTCCTGCCGCCGTCGCCGCTGGCGCGCACCCGGCCGGTGACGCTGTCGAAGGCGTAGAGGTCGGCGCCCGCCGGCTCCAGCGCGTGGAAGTCGGCGCTGCCCTCCTCCGAGACGGTCGTCCAGGTGGCGCCCGCGTCGGTCGTGCGGATCAGGCCCAGGTTCGGCGGGGCGTCAGGGGTGGACTCGCCGGGATGGCCGCTGGCCAGGAACGTCTTCGGGCCCACCACGCTGAAACCCATGTGGTCCTGGACGCGCCCGGCCACGCGCTGGGCACTCCGTTCGCCGGTGACCTTGAACAGCCCGTAGTGGGCGGCCAGGTAGACCGCGCCGTCGGCCGGGTCCACGCCGACGCCGTGGACGTGGCCGATGCCGGGATCCTGTCCGGCGGCGGGCGGCGCCTGCGCGCAGGCGGTGGCGGCCAGGAGGAGGAGACAGGTGAGGATTCTGGGCATGGCCAGATACTACTATTGGTCATCGTAGATGGGCTGCCCGGCCGCGATGCGGCGCTTGAGCTTGATCAGGTCCTTGGGGGAGTTGGCGGCCACCGCGCCGACCAGGACGTCCTCGCGGGTGAAGGCCACCGCGAACCGGTCCTCCTCCGGCGAGCCCGTCACGACCGTCGCGGTGTCGGCCAGATGCGGCAGGCCGGCGGTCTGGATGCGGCTGCCGTGCACGCTGGTCGCGAAGTTCGGCACGTCGGCGAACGCCCGGGACTTCCCGGGGCCGGCCAGCAGGTTGCGGGCCGCGGCGGCGCCCTGCTCGTTGGCGTTGGACCAGTGCTCGACTCTGACCATGGCGCCGCCGTACAGGCTGTGGGGCCAGCGCGCCACGTCGCCGGCGGCCACGATCCGCGCGGACCCGCGCGCGAACAGCGTCTCCTCCACCAGTACCCCGTCGTCGACGGGCAGCCCGCTGCCGTCGAGCCAGTCGGTGTTCGGCACCACGCCCAGGCCCGCCACCACCAGGCCGGCCGGGATCGCGCGCCCGTCGGCCAGCAGTACCCGCCCCTCCTCGACCGCGCGCACCCGGACGCCCGAGACCAGCTCGACGCCGCTGCGCTCGTGCAGCCCGGCCAGCCACGCGGCCGCTACGTCGCCCAGGCCCGCGTGCATCGGGTAGCGGCCCGAGTCGATCAGCGTGACCTTGAGCCCCAGCTCGCGGGCGGTGGAGGCGACCTCCCCGCCGATGAACCCGGCGCCGACCACCACCACGTGCTCGTGCCCGCGCTCCAGCTCCGCGCGCAGGGCCAGCGCGTCCTCCAGGTTCCGCAGCGTGTGCGCCGCCTCCATCCGGCGCGGGCGGGCGCCGGTGGCGATGACCAGGCCGTCGTAGCCGAGCTCGGCGCCGTCGTCGAGGGTGAGCGTCCTGGTCGCGGGATTCAGGTGTACGGCGGTGCGTCCGCGCGACCACGAGTCGTCCAGCTCGCCGGCGCCGGGCAGGAGGATGTCGTCGTCGCCGCGCAGGAGGCCCTTGGACAGCGGCGGCCGGTTGTAGGGCAGGTGTGTCTCGGCGCCGACGAGGGTGATCTCGCCGTCGAAGCCTTCCTGGCGCAGCGACTGCACGGCGCGCAGGCCGGCCAGCGAGGCGCCCACCACGATGATCTTGTTGAGGGTTCGCATGAGGGAGGACTATACCCCCTATGGGTATATCGGCAGGACTTGCGCTCCCGGCTGTCGGGTGCGTATGTTGCTGACCATACCCGTTGGGGGTATCTATGGAGAAGGAGTTGGGACGAGATGAGCACGACGACGTTCGCGGTGACCGGGATGACCTGCAACGGCTGCGCCAACAAGGTGAAGGGCGAGATCGGCAAGGTTGACGGCGTGTCCCAGGTGGACGTGGAACTGGCGACCGGGCGGGTGACCGTGACCGCCGACGGTGTGACCGACGCGCGGATCATCGACGTCGTGGAAGAGGTGGGCTACGAGGCCGTCGTGGTCTGAACGGTGTGCGGGACGGAGGAGGGCCGGGCGGCGCGGCGCCCCGCCCCCCGAACCCCCCCACCCGCCCGCCGCGGCCGAGAACCCCACCAGTCCCCGCCAAG